>DHJB01000063.1:18631-25617 GCA_002404115.1 Microbacteriaceae bacterium UBA4731 | reverse complement strand
GCACGTGTCAATCTCGGCGCACGGAGAGAAGAAGTAGACGGCTGGGGCCGCGCATGACGCCGTGTTGCATCCGCCGTTACCCAGTGTTGCGACCGTCCTCGCGCCCGTCTGCGGCCGCGGGCTAGCGTTGACGTATGTCCACTCTCGCGCTCTCCTCGCCCCTCGTCTCCACCCAGTGGCTGGCGGACCACCTCGGCTCAGACACGCTCGTCGTGCTCGACGCGACGGTGCTCGTCGTCAAGGCTGCCGACGGACGGCAGCGCTGGTTGAGCGGCCACGACGAGTACTTGATCGGCGGCCACGTGCCCGGCGCGGTCTTCGCCGACCTGCTCGAGGTGTTCTCCGACCCCGACGGTGACTTCGGCTTCGCCCGGCCGAGCGCCGAGCTGTTCGAACGCGCCGCGGCATCCGTCGGCATCGACAACCACACAAGGGTCGTCGTCTACGACTCCTCGGTCGGCCAGTGGGCGGCCCGCATCTGGTGGTTGTTCCGCTCCTTCGGCTACGACAACGTGGCCGTGCTCGACGGCGGCCTCACCAAGTGGAGGGCCGAGGCGCGCCCGTCCGCGACCGGGCACGTCACGCCGAGCACCTCCGTCGGATTCACTGCCGCGCCCCGCGCCGAGCTCTGGGTCGACAAGGCCTTCGTCGAATCGATCGTCGCCGGCGACACGGATGCCGCACTGGTCTGCTCCGCCCCGCCCGCCGAGTTCTCCGGCGAGGCCAGTTCGCGCACCCGCCCCGGCCACATCCCGGGCAGCGTGAGCCTCCCGGCCGGACGCCTGGTCGACCGCGCGACGAACGCGTTCCTGCGCGACGAGGCGCTGCGCGCCCGGGTCGCCCCGGCGGCAGGCTCGGCTGCCCGGGTCGTGACCTACTGCGGCGCAGGCATCGCGGCCGCGGCGAGCGCCCTCGCGCTCACCCTGGCCGGGCACGATGCCGTCGCGATCTACGACGGTTCGCTCAACGAGTGGGCGGCCGATGAGTCCGCGCCGCTCGCGGTGACGGCCCCGTAAGACCGCCGTCCCGCGCCAGGATCCCGCGCCGGGATGCACAGGCAACACCAAGCCTCGCCATACGCGCTCGATAACTTGTCCCTCCAGAGTGAAGTCACGCTCCGATCCCGTCGGAGCCGAGATGAGGAGACAGCTAATGAACAAGTTGCAGAAGGCACTGGTCGGCACGTCCATCGTCGGGTCCGTGATCGGGGCCGGCGCGTTCGGCGTGACGATGATCGGGGCGGCATCGGCCGCGACCAACGCGCCGAGCGCCACCTCGACGTCCGCCCCGAGCACCGGCGACGCTGACGGCGTGCACGACCGCACGGGGCCGCCGTTCGGCGGCGGCCAGCACGACCCATCGAAGGGTGGCCACGTCGGCCCCAACGGCACGGTGGAGACCCTGCTCACCGGTGACAAGGCCACGAAGGTCAAGGCCGCCGTGCTCGCCAAGTACCCGAAGGCCACCATCCTGCGGGTCGAGAACGACGCGGAGGGTGCCACCTATGAGGCGCACGTCACCCAGGCCGACGGCAGCCAGGCGACCGTCAAGCTGAACGCCTCCTTCGCGGTCACCTCGACCGAGACCGGGCGGTAGGCCCTCACGGGCGCCGGCACAGCCGCCGGCTCGGCGGATCCGGGCGGGGCACGAGACCCCTTCGTTCCCCGCCCGGATGCCGCTCAGGAGGTCGCGCGGTGGATCTGTTCGATGATCTCGACGACCCGCAGCGAGCCCCACGGGTCCACCGGCACGGATGCCCCGCGCAGCATCGCATCGGCGAGGCCGGCGTAGAACGCGCCATAGTTGCCAGGCTCGGCGGGCACCGGCTTCAGGAAGCCGTCGATACCCAGCGCTCCCCACCCCAATTCGGGCTCGACGCCGAAGTCGTCGTCGACCGGCAGCATCCCGGCCTTCAGCGCCTCCTCCTGCCCGTCGAGGCCCCACTTCGTGTACCCGGCCGCTGAGCCCAACACACGGAAGCGCGGCCCGACCTGCGCGGCGAGGTAGTTCATCCAGAGGTGCGAGCGCACGCCGGATCCGTGGTGGAGCGAGACGAAGGCGTCATCGTCCGCCGCCCCGTCCTCGCGGCGGGTGAGGACCTCCGCATAGACGTCGTCGATCGGGCCAAACAGCCGGATCGCCTGGTCGATCAGGTGCGAACCCAGATCGTAGAGGACGCCGCCGCCCTCCGCCGCGGTCGCTTTAGCCTTCCAGGCCTTCGCCTGGTCCGGTTTCCACGTTTCGAACCGCGATTCGTAGCGGCGCACCTCGCCCAGCGCACCTGCGTTCACGAGCTTCTTGAGCGTGAGGAAGTCGCCGTCCCAGCGTCGGTTCTGGAACACGGTCAGGAGCAGCCCCAGCCGCTCGGCCTTCTCGATCACGCCGCGCCCCTCGGCTTCGGTGACCGCGAACGGCTTGTCAACGACCACGGCCAGCCCCGCGTCAAGCGCGGCGTGGGCCAGCGTGACGTGGGTGCCCGACGGCGATCCGATCACCACGAGGTCGAGGTCGCCGGCCCGCTCGAACAGGTCGTCCACGGTCGACAGCAACTGCGTTCCCGGATGCAGCTGGCTCGCCGTCTCGCGCCTGGCCGGGTTCGCGGTCACGATGACATCGAGGGAGAACTCGGGATTGGCCGCGATGAACGGCGAGTGGAAAACCCGCCCCGACGTGCCGAACCCGATCACTCCGGTTCGGATCGGGGCCGACTGGATCTCAGGCTCAATCATTTCTCAAACGTACTCCTCGGCTCCCCGGATCGCGCCAGGTGAGTGGGACACTCGGTGCATGACGCCGCCGAACGTGCACCGCGACCGCAGGTTCCTTTGGCTGTGGGGGGCGGAGGGCATCAGCGTCCTCGGCGCGCAATTCACCTCCCTCGCCCTGCCGGTGCTCGCCGTCACCCTGCTCGGCGCGGCCGAGTGGCAGATGGGCGTGCTGAACGCCGCGAGCACGGCCGCCTTCCTCGTGGTGGGCCTGCCGGCCGGCGCCTGGGTCGACCGGTGGCTCAAACGCCGCGTCATGGTCGTGGCCGACCTCGTGCGTGCCGTTGCCCTCGCCGCCGTCCCGGTTCTCTGGTTCGCCGGGGCACTCGAAATCTGGCATCTGTACGTCGTCGCCGTCATCATCGGCGCTGCCACGGTTTTCTTCGATGTCTCCTACCAGAGCTACATTCCGATCCTCGTCACCTCCGGGCAGGTCGGCCAGGCGAACTCGACGCTCGAGGCGACATCCCAGGTCTCCCGCGTGGCCGGCCCCGGCCTGGCCGGCGCCCTTCTCACCGTGGTCACCGCACCCGTTCTGCTGATAGCGGATGCCGTCTCCTACCTCGTGTCCGCGATCATGCTGGGGCGCATCCGCGATGGCGAGCCCCCAGCCGACCGCGCCCAGCGCCAGCCACTGGCCCGGGAGATCAAGGAGGGTGTGCGGTTCGTCTGGAGCCAGCCGCTCATCCGCAGCATCGCGGGCACAACGGCGAGCGCCAACTTCTTCGCCACCCTCCCGGGCACGCTGCTCCCGCTCTACGTGCTGCGCGACCTGCACCTCGGCGCGGCTGGTCTGGGGATCATCTACTCGTTCGGGGCTGCCGGCGGCCTGCTCGGCGCCCTGGCGACGCCTCACCTGTCCCGGTGGGTGGGCGAGGGCCGGGTGATCACGCTGTCGGCGATCCTGTCCGCTGCGGCGCTCGCCCTCATGCCGCTCGCCGCGCTCGTCCCCGCGCCGGCCTCACTCGTCGTTCTCGTCGTCGCCGAGGTGCTCATCTCGTTCGCTGTGCTCGTCTACAACATCACCCAGGTGACCCTGCGGCAGCGGCTCTGCCCGCCCCGACTGCTCGGGCGGATGAACGCATCCATCCGGTTCGTGGTGTGGGGCGTCATGCCCATCGCCTCGCTCGCGAGCGGGGCGCTCGGCGGCACGATCGGCATTGTCCCCACCATGTGGATCGGGGTCGTCGGCTCGCTGCTCGGCACCGCCTTCGTGCTCTTCTCCCCGCTCACCGGGATGCGCACGCTGCCGACCGAGCTCGAGACATCCGTCGCGCCGGAGACGGATGCCCCGATCGGCGCGTAGGTCGCTAGAGCCGGTCGACCCCGGTGACGCGCACGACAGCGAAGCCCTGCTCGTCTGAGTCGCCGAGGTCGACCGTCGCGCTGATCCCCCAGTCGTGGTCGCCGGCCGGGTCGTCGAGGATCTGCCTGGCCGTCCACACCGTGGCACCCTCGTCGAGGATGAGCAGCCCTGAGCCACGCGCGTTGGCGCCGGTGAGCACCTCGTCGTGCTCGGCGAAGTAGCCGTCCAGGGCGTCGGCCCAGCGCTCGGCGGAGAAGCCGTGCACGCCGTCCAGCTCGCCCAGCTCGTCGTAGTGCTCGAGCGCGGCCAGTTGCACCCGTCGGAACAGTTCGTTGCGCACGAGGATGCGGAACGCCCGCACGTTCGTGGTGAGGCGGTGCGGCGCCGGCGGCACGACCGCGTGCGCACCAGCCTCATGCGCGGCGAGGTCGGGGTGGATGAGCTCCTCCCACTCGTCGAGCAGGCTCGAGTCGACCTGGCGCACGAGCTCGCCGAGCCATTCGATGAGGTCGAGCAGGTCCTCGGTCTTCGCCTCGTCCGGAATGGTCTGCCTGGCTGCACGATAAGCGTCGGAGAGGTAGCGCAGCACAACGCCCTCGCTGCGGGCGAGCTTGTAGAAGGCGATGAGTTCGCCGAACGACATGGCCCGCTCGTACATGTCACGCACGACCGTCTTGGGGCTGAGCGCGAAGTCGGCGATCCACGGCTGGGACTGCTTATACGTCTCGAACGCGTAGCCGAGAAGCTCCTCGAGCGGCTTCGGGTAGGTGATCTCCTCGAGCAGCGCCATCCGCTCGTCGTAGTCGATGCCCTCCCGCTTCATTGCGGCCACCGCCTCGCCGCGCGCGGCGAACTGCTGGCCGCTGAGCACCGGGCGCGGGTCGTCGAGGGTTGCTTCGACGATCGAAATCATGTCGAGGGAGTAGGTCGGCGCCTCCTGGTCGAGCAGGTCGAACGCGGCGAGCGCGAACGGTGACAGGGGCTGATTGAGCGCGAAGTTCGCCTGCAGGTCGACGGTCAGACGGATGTCCCCCTCCGCGCTCTGCTCCACGATTCCGGCCTGCCGCAGCGTCTTGTACATCCCCAGGGCACGCCGGGCGAGGGCCAGCTGGCGTTTCCACGGTTCGTGGTTGTCGAACACGAGCGCGTACACGTTCGCGAACGCGTCTCCGCCGCGCGCGATCACGTTGATCAGCATGGCCGCGGTCATCTGCATGCTCGAGGTGAGCGTCTCCGGTTCCGCGTCGACGAGGCGCCGGAACGACGGTTCGCCCCAGGAGACGAAGCCCTCCGGCGCCTTCTTCCGCACGATCTTGCGGCGCTTCTTCGGGTCGTCGCCGGCCTTCTCGATGGCCTTGAGGTTCTCGCTCTCGTGGTCGGGCGCCTGCACGACCACGGTTCCGGCCGTGTCGTAGCCGGCCCGGCCGGCGCGGCCGGCAATCTGGTGGAATTCCCGCGCGTTGAGCTGGCGCATCCGGGTGCCGTCGTACTTGGTCAGCGCGGTGAACAGCACGGTGCGGATGGGCACGTTGATGCCGACGCCGAGCGTGTCGGTGCCGCAGATCACCCGCAGCAGCCCCCGCTGGGCGAGCTGCTCGACCAGACGGCGGTACTTGGGCAGCATGCCGGCGTGGTGCACGCCGATGCCCATCCGGATGAACCGGGACAGGGTCTTGCCGAAGCTCGTCGTGAACCGGAACTCGCCGATCAGCTCGGCGATCGCATCCTTCTGCTCCTTCGTGGCCACCTTGACGCTGCTCAGCGCCTGCGCGCGTTCGAGGGCGGCAGCCTGGGAGAAGTGCACGATGTAGACGGGCGCCTGGCCGGTCTTGAGCAGGTCCTCGACCGTCTCGTGCACGGGCGTGGTCTCGTAGTAGAAGTGCAGCGGCACGGGCCGTTCGACGCCGGTGACGACCGCGGTGTCGCGCCCGGTGCGCCGGCTGAGGTCATCGGCGATCTGAGTCACGTCGCCGAGCGTGGCCGACATGAGGATGAACTGCACGCGCGGCAGCAGCAGCAGCGGCACCTGCCAGGCCCAGCCGCGCTCCGGGTCGGCGTAGAAGTGGAATTCGTCCATCACGACCTGGTCGACCTGGGTGTCTTCGCCGCCGCGCAGGGCCAGGTTCGCGAGGATCTCCGCGGTGCAGCAGATGATCGGGGCATCCGAGTTGACCGAGGAGTCTCCCGTCATCATGCCCACGTTTTCGGCGCCGAAGATCTCGACCAGCGCGAAGAACTTCTCGCTCACCAGCGCCTTGATCGGAGCCGTGTAGAAGCTGCGCTTGCCGGCGGAGAGGGCCGCGAAGTGGGCGCCGACGGCCACGAGCGACTTTCCGGTGCCGGTGGGCGTGCTCAGGATGAGGTTGACCCCTGAGACGATCTCGATCAGCGCCTCCTCCTGCGCCGGGTACAGCGCGAGGCCCTGCTCCCCCGCCCACAGTTCGAACGCCTCGAACAAAACGTCGGGGTCGGTGACGTGCGGGAGGCTGGTGAGGGTTGCCATGATCCTTCGATCCTGCCCTATCCCACCTGTACGCCGAACCGGTGGGAGGATGCCTCATGCCTGAAACACCGTTGCCGGATGCCGAGCTGGCGCCCTTCGAAGGACGTCTCCGCACCGAGCGCCGGCATGGCGCGGCCGACCTGGAGCTGCTGACCGGCTCGCTCGGTGAGGTGCTTCCGGGGCACTGTCTCCGCCGGCCTTCCCTGCGCCCATTGCAGGGAAGCCGCCCGAGCGTATCCTCAACACCGACATCGCGAGCGCGCGGCCGCGCCTGATTCGCGACTGAATGAGGAGTCCCGATGGGTTTCGACCAGTACCACGAGCCGGCCGGGGAGTTGTCCGCCGAGACTCGAACCTTCGCCCGCATGTGCGCGAACCTCACCGAAGAGGCCGAGGCGATCGGCTGGTACGA
>DHJB01000063.1:15774-18577 GCA_002404115.1 Microbacteriaceae bacterium UBA4731 | reverse complement strand
GCGATCGGCTGGTACGAGCAGCGCATTTCGCTCGAGCCGGATGCGAGCGCCCGCGCGATCATGAGCGACTCCATGGGCGAGGAGTTCAAGCACTTCAGCATGGACCTGGAGTTCCTCCTGCGCCGGAAGCCGCTGTGGCGGGAGATTGCCCGCGGCATCCTGTTCCGGGACGGCGACATCGTGGAAAACGGCGAGGCCGCGGAGGCTGCGGCCACCGCGGGAGACGCGAGTGCCCCAGAAGCGAGCCGGACGGCTCCGGACCCGTCGCTCGGAATCGGAAGCCTGAAGGGATCGGAATCATGAGCATGGACCACCTGATGCGGCGCCTCGCGCCCATCTCCAACCGAGGCTGGAAGCTCATCGACTCGGAAGCAAAGGACAGGCTCAGGGTGCCGCTCGGCGCCCGCAAGCTCGTCGACTACGACGGCCCGCACGGCTGGACGTATTCGGCGACCAGCCTCGGCGGGGTCGAACCGGCAGCGGATTCCCCGGTCGGCGGGGTCACCGGCCTCCGTCGCCGCGTGCTCCCGCTGGTCGAGGCGCGCACCGAGTTCGCCATCTCCCGCGAACAGCTGCTGGACTACGACCGCGGTGCCGTCGACACGGACCTCACGAGCATCGACAACGCGGCGGCCCGCATGGCCAGGCTGGAGAACACGGCCGTGTTCCACGGCTGGGAGGCCATGGGCATCAGGGGCATCACGGAGGCCACCCCGCATCCGGCGGTCCCGCGGGTGGAGGACTTCGAGGACTACCCAGGCCGGATCGCCGACGCCGTCGAAATCCTGATGCGGGGCGGCGTGCAGGGGCCGTACGCGCTGGCGGTCGGACCGGCCGACTACACCGCCATTGTCGAGGCGGACGACGACGGAAATCCCCTCGTCGACCACATTCGGCTGATCCTGGGCGGCCCGATCGTCTGGGCGCCGGGCGTACACGGCGGGGTCGTGCTGAGCATTCGGGGCGGCGACTTCCTGTTCGAATCGGGCCAGGACATTTCCGTCGGCTATGACCATTACGACGACGACCACGTTCACCTCTACCTCGAGCAGACGTTCAACTTCCGCGTGGCGACGCCGGAAGCGGCGATCGCGCTGGTCCGCAAGTAGCGCGGCGCAGTCTCCGCGCTGATTCTCCCCGCGCGACTCGGAAAAAATCAGCGCGGGAACCTATGCTGGGCGCATGGCCACCAGCGAAACCCGCTCGAGTCCGCCCGGCTCGAGACTGTCCCGGCTGTGGCCGCCTGCCCTCGCCGGTGTGGCCTCCGCGGTCGCCGGGCTCGGCGCCGCCGAGCTGGTCGCCGGCCTGTTCGCCCCCGACGGCAGCCCCGTCCTCGTCGTCGGCGCCCTGATCATCGACCTCGCGCCCGGCTGGGTCAAGGAGACCGTGATCGCCCTGTTCGGCACGGGCGACAAGGCCTTTCTCATCGCCAGCATCGCGCTGGCCGTCGTCGTGCTCTCCGCCATAGCCGGCGTGTTGGAGCTCCGGCGACCGCCCACCGGCCGCGTCATCGCCATCGCGTTCGGCAGCCTGGCGGTCATCGCGGCCGTCACCCGGGCGCACGCGAGTCCGGCCGACGCCCTGCCGTCGGTGGTCGCGATGGTTGTCACCGCCGTGCTGCTCACGGTGTCCGTGAACATGCTCCGGCGACGCCCGGCGCGGGAGCGCGCCGCCCTGGACCCCCTCACCCCCGCCCTCGACCGGCGGCGCTTCCTCGTGCTCACGGGCGCCAGCGCGGGTCTCGGCATCCTGGCGGCCATCGGCGGCCAGCTGATCCAGGCCGGCATCCGGGCAGCGGATGCCGCCCGCTCCCTGTTCACCCTGCCCGCGCCGGCCGTCCCGGAAGCCCCGATCCCGGCCGGGGCGTCGCTCGGCATCGCCGGCCTGACGCCCGTGATCACGCCGAACGCCGACTTCTACCGCATCGACACCGCGCTCCAGGTGCCGCGAATCGACCCGCGCACGTGGACCCTGAAGATCACCGGCATGGTGGAGAACGAGATCGAGGTCGGCTACGAGGAGCTGCTCGCACTGCCGCTCGAGGAGAGCACGACCACCTTGGCCTGCGTGTCCAACTACATCGGCGGCGACCTGATCGGCAACGCCACCTGGCTCGGCTACCCGATCCGCACGCTGCTCGCCAAGGCGAAACCGAAGGCCGGCGCCGACATGGTGCTCTCCCGCAGCGAGGACGGCTGGACGGCGAGCACCCCGCTCGAGGCGCTGATCGACGGGCGCAACGCCATCCTCGCCGTCGGCATGAACGGCGAGCCGCTCCCCGACGAACACGGCTACCCGGTGCGAATGGTCGTGCCCGGCCTCTACGGCTACGTCTCGGCGACCAAATGGGTGGTCGAGTTGAAGCTCACCCGCTTCGACCAGGAAACCGGCTACTGGACAACGAGGGGCTGGTCTGAGCGCGGCCCGGTCAAGCTCTCCTCCCGCATCGACGTGCCCAGGACGGATGCCGGCGTCACGGCCGGCCAGGTCGTCGTCGCGGGCGTCGCCTGGTCGCAGCACGTGGGCGTGACCGCCGTGCAGGTGCAGGTCGACGACGGCCCCTGGAACGACGCTTCGATGGCCGACGCGATCTCGGCCGACACCTGGCGCCAGTGGGCCTGGACCTGGGCGGCGACCGCCGGCCGGCACACCCTGCGGGTGCGCGCCACGGACGCCAAGGGCCTCGTGCAGACATCCGTCGTGCGGGACGTCGCCCCCGACGGTGCCACCGGCCTGCACGAGATCTCCGTGACGGCGTCCTGACCCCCGCGCTGCCCGTCGAGTTGCGGACAGAACACCTTCA
>DHJB01000063.1:6800-15727 GCA_002404115.1 Microbacteriaceae bacterium UBA4731 | reverse complement strand
CACACCTTCAATTTCGCGACGAAGGTGATTTTTCCGCGAATGTGCGGGCGCTCACGCGTGAGCGAGCGCTTCAGACCGGAGTGAGCGGGTAGAGCAACACGGCGGCCGGGTCGAACGACAGGCAGACCTCGGTGCCGGGGCTGAGATCGAGGTCCGCGACCACCCCGGGCGGGACGTCCGCCGACAGCCGACCTGCCCTGACCCGGATGAGGTCTCCCCGCGGCTCCAGGTCCTGCACGGTCAGGCGAAAGAGATTGGGCGGGGTTAGGCCCGTCACGCCCGTGAATACGGATACCGCAGCCGGCCGGACCGCGGCGGCGACGGCCGTTCCGGGTGCGATGCCGCTCCCGGAATCCGTTGTCACTGGGATCCCATCCGGGGTCAGCAGCCCGGTCATGCTTCGTGTCCCCGTGATCAAGTTGAGCGCGGCGAGGTCCGCCGTGAACGGATTGCGCGGGCGTTCGAGCACCTCGCGGGTCGGGCCCTGTTCGATGATGGCGCCGTCGTGCATGATGACGACGCGGTCGGCGAGCGTGAACGCATCGAGAACGTCGTGGGTGACGACGATCGCCGTCCGATCGTCGAGGACCCGGCGCAGCATCCGTCTCAGTTGCGGCGCGACCGCCACATCGAGGGCGGCCAGCGGCTCGTCGAGCAGCAACAGCCGGGGACGGGAGGCCAGCGCCCGGGCAACGGCGATCCGCTGACCCTGCCCGCCGGACAGCTCGCCCGGCCTGCGATCGGCCAGGTCGAGCCCATCGACTTCGGCGAGCCAGTGCCGAGCGATCTCGTGGGACTCTTCCCGGCCTGCCCCGGCGCTCCGGGGGCCGAACGCGACGTTGGTGACCACGCTCATGTGCGGAAACAGCAACGGCTGCTGGGCCAACAACGACACCCCACGGCCGTGCGGCGGGGTCCACGACGGCCTCCGCCCGGCCAGGTCGAACAACACCCGGCCGTCCAATTCGGCTCGGCCGGAATCGGGCCTGACCAGACCGGCGATCACGTCCAGCAGGGTCGATTTTCCGGCACCATTGGGCCCGAGGATCGCGACCGTCTCGCCCTGTGCAACCGAGAGCGAAACCTCGAAATCCCGTGCCGCCACACGCGCCTCGACGGTGAGCATCAGCGCCCCCGCCGTGCCCGGAACGGTGTCCCGGCCGAGGCCGCCGTCCGCAGCGTGAGCCCGACCACGAGAACGGCCACGACCACGAGCACGAGCGAGAGCGCCACTGCGACATCCGGGTCGGTCTCCCGCTGCAGGTAGATCTCCAGCGGGAGGGTCCTCGTGACGCCCTGCAGGCTTCCGGCGAAGGTGAGGGTTGCCCCGAACTCGCCGAGCGCCCGGGCGAAGGAGAGCACCGCGCCGGAGAGGACTGCCGGGAGCACGATGGGGAGAGTCACCCGGCGCAGCACTGTGGTCGGGCCCGCGCCGAGCGTCGCTGCGACGGACTCGTACCGGGTGCCCACGGCGCGCAACGCGCCCTCGAGACTCAGCACAAGGAACGGAAGGGCGACGAAGGTCTGGGCGATGACGACCGCGGTCGTCGAAAACGCGATCTGGATTCCCAGGACCTCGAAGGTCTGGCCCAGCAGCCCGCGCCGGCCAAAGGTGTACAGCAGCGCGATGCCTCCCACAACCGGCGGCAGCACCAGCGGCAGCAGCACCAGCGCGCGCAGCACCTGCTGGCCGGGGAAGCTGGTTCTCGCCAGCACCAGCGCCATCGGCACTCCGAGCACCAGGCACAAGGCCGTCGCAGCCGCCGAGGTGCGCAGGCTCAACGCGAGCGCCGCGAGGGAGGAATCCGAGGTGATCAGCGCGAGGAACTGGCCCCAGTTGACCCGGGTGGCCATCGCGACGAGAGGTAGAACGACGAAGACCGCGCCGACGGCAGCACCGAGCAGAACCCAGCGCGGAACGCCCGCATAGCTCGTCGACTCAGACATCACTGCACCTCGTCAACGGCACGCAACGGCTCCTAGGGCTTGCCGAAGCCAGCGGACTGCAGAACCTTCTGCCCTGCTGCCCCGGCAACGAAGTCGACAAAAGCCGCCGAGAGGTTGGCATTCCTGCTGCCGGCAACGACCGCAATCGGATACGTGTTCACGGCCTCCCTCGACTCAGTGAAGTCGACGACCTCGACCTTGTCGCCGGCAGCAATTACATCCGTCACGTAGACGAGACCGGCATCGGCCTCGCCCGAGATGACCTTGCCGAGGACCTCGGTGACTGATGACTCTTCGCTGACGGGCGCCAGTGTCACCCCGGTGGCCTGCTCAACCTTGGCCGTGGCCGCCCCACAGGGAACCTGGGCCGCGCACACGACGGTCTTGACCCCGGGCTTAGCGAGATCCGCGAAGGAGGTAACCCCGGCCGGATTACCCGGTGGCACGGCAATCGTGAGCGTGTTCGTGGCGAAATCGACGGGCGTGCCCCGGGCGAGTTTCGCGTCGCTGAGCCTGGTCATATTCTTCGTATCCGCGGAAGCGAACACATCGGCGGGCGCGCCCTCCGTGATCTGGGTCACGAGGTCGGACGAGCCGGCGAAATTCAGGGCGACCTTGGTGTCCGGATGGGCGGCCTCGAACGTGCCGGCCAGCTCCGTGAAGGTGGCCTTCAGCGACGCCGCCGCGAAGACCGTGATCGCGCCGGAGAGCGCCGGTTCGGAAGCCGTCGGAGCCGCCGCGGGCTCGGCCGATGCGCACCCCGAAAGGCTCGCCAGCAGGGCGCCGAGGGCGAGGAAAACGGCCAGCCTTCGGGTGGATGCGCGCATGTCAATCCTTCCCGAGCGGAGCTTCGACCATGACCGTCGTTGCCTTCACGACCGCGATGGCGACCGAGCCGAGTTCGAGGCCCAGTTCGCGGACCGCTTCGCTGCTCATCAGCGAAACGACGCGGTGGGGTCCGCACTGGAGCTCGACCTGGGCCATGACTGTGTCCATCGTGATGGCCGTGACGAGGCCCACGAAGCGGTTGCGGGCCGACCGGCCGATGTCCGAGGGATCATCGGGCAGGACGGCATTCTTCCGGGCGAGGTGGGCCAGAGCCAGGCCGTCGACGACGGTGAGCCCGGACTTGTCCTTGGAGCCGTCGAGGGCGCCGTTCTCGATCCAGCGCCGCACGGTGTCGTCGCTGACGCCGAGGTACGCAGCGGCGTCTCGGATCCGAATTTGCGGCATAGTACGGATGCTATCTCTGATTTGGCGGAAACAATAGTCGTTCCAGCACGCATTTACGCGTGCGTCGACTGGGGAACGGCCACCTCGACGATGTTCTGGCGTCAGCTCCGCACAGCGACCTTCTTCGCGGAGTTCTTCTGCGGCAGCAGGGTGTTGGCCTCGTCGAGCGACATCCCGTTCGTCTCCGGCACCTTCGTGAGCACGAAGACGAACGACAGTGCGGCGAACAGCGCGTACATGCCGTACGTGATCGGCAGCGACACCGCCGCCATCGGCGGGAAGCTCACGGTGATCACGAAGTTCGCAATCCACTGGGCGGCCGCCGCGAGGCCCAGGGCCTTGGCCCTGATTGTGTTCGGGAAGATCTCGCCGAGAAGCACCCACACCACCGGGCCCCAGGAGGCTCCGAAGGAGATGACAAAGAGGTTCGCCGCGACGAGCGCGATCGGCGCCCACACGCCCGGCAGGCTGAGCGCGCCGTGCACGGTCACCGACTGGCTGAAGGCGAGCGCCATCGCCGCGAGCGAGACGGTCATGCCGATCGACCCGGCCAGCAGGATGGGCCGACGGCCGATCCGGTCGACGAGTGCGATGGCAACAAGGGTGACCAGGATGTTCGCGAGCCCGGTGACCACCGAGATGGTGAGCGAACTGGACTCCTCGAAGCCGACGGCAGACCACAGGGTGGTGGAGTAGTAGAAGATCACGTTGATGCCGACGAACTGCTGGAACACCGACAGGATGATGCCCACCCAGACGATCGGCTTGAGGCCGAAGGTGTGGCCGCGCAGCGAGCCGGACCGCTTCGCGAGCTGGTCCGTCTCGATCGACGAACGCATGTCGCGGATCTCGCGGTCTTCGTCACCGGCGGGCCACAGCCGGGAGAAGACGGCGCGCGCGTCGGCCTCGCGGTCTTTGAGCAGGAGGAAACGCGGCGACTCCGGCAGCATCATGGCGATGATGCCGTAGACAACGGCGGGCACGGCACTGACGAGGAACATCCAGCGCCAGGCCTCAAGCCCAAACCAGAACGGCGCGCTCGCCCCGCCCGCGGTGTTCGCGAACACGGCGTCGGAGAGCAGCGCGGCGAAGATGCCGATCGTGATGGCCAGCTGCTGGAGCGAACCCAGGCGCCCGCGCATCTGGCGCGGCGAGATCTCGGCGATGTACGCCGGGGCGACGACGGAGGCGAGGCCGATCCCGAGACCGCCAACCACCCGCCAGACGATGAGGTCGACCACACCGAACGCGAGGCCCGATCCGATCGAGCTCACGAAGAACAGGGCCGCACCGAGAAACATCACCGGGATGCGTCCGAAACGGTCGGCGAAGCGGCCGCCCAGGAACGCGCCGGCCGCGGCCCCGAGGAGCGCGCTGGCCACGGCGATCCCGGTGAGGGTCTGGCCCAGCGCGAACTGGTGCTGGATCGCGTTGACCGCCCCGTTGATCACCGACGAGTCGAAACCGAACAGGAAACCCCCGAAGGCGCCGGCAATCGCGAGGGCGATCACCTTGCCGTTCGTGGACGGTTTCCGTCGCTCATCAGTCGTCTCACTGGTCGTCTCACTGGTCGTGTCACTGGTCGTGTCACTCGTCGTGTCGGTCGTCATCGCCGCCCCCTGGTCTCGTGAATGCAACCTGCCGAGCTTACGCCCGGTGTCGGCCGCGGGGCGACGAGATGGCAAAATGGAGGGAGGCCCTGCACAGTGCGGGCCCCAGGGAAGGCTCCATGACGATCATCGCCGCCGCCGACGGTTCGGCCCTCGGAAACCCCGGTCCGGCCGGGTGGGCGTGGTACGTCGACGACTACTGCTGGGGTGCCGGCGGCTGGAAGCACGCCACGAACAACCAGGGTGAGCTCAAGGCCGTGCTCGAACTCTTCCGCGCGACGGCGCACCTCGACGACGACCTCCTCGTGCTCTGCGACAGCCAGTACGTGATCAACTCCGTCACGAAGTGGATGCGCGGGTGGAAGGCCAAGGGCTGGCGCAAGGCCGACGGGAAGCCGGTCATGAATCTCGACCTGCTGATCGAGATCGACGAGGCGATTGTCGGGCGAAGGCACCGCTTCGAATGGGTCAAGGGGCACGCGAACCACCCGCTCAACGAAGCCGCTGATTCCCGCGCCCGCGCCGTCTCCGAGGCGTTCCAGCGGAATGCGTCGATCCCGTCCGGTCCCGGCTGGGTGCGTGTGGGAGACGCCGTTGCTGCGCCGGCGCGACCGGCGGTTGCACCCGCGCGCCGTACGTCGGCGACGCGACCTGTCGTGGCCGCGCCCCCGGCGCATCCGGAGCTCTTCTCGCTGCTGGGCGAACCCGCGGACCCGGCGGACGACCTGCGCAGCGTCACCGTCTCGCTGACCGCCGCCGAGCACGCCCGGCTGCACGAACGCGCGACGCTGCAGGGCGTCAGCATCGAGGACCTGCTGCGGGGAATGATGTAGGCGCCTTCTGCCGGGACGCACAAAGGCCAGCACCTAGCGTAGCGGTTGGTGCCGGGCGCCCGCGAGACCCACTTTGGGTGCGCTCTGCTGTGTTATTCCTAGATCTATGACACGATTCCTCGGCGTCGACCTCGCCTGGGCTGAGGGCAGCGACACCAAGCCGGCCAACGATTCCGGCCTGGCCTGCATCGACGAGAACGGCCGCGTCCTTGACGCCGGCTGGGCGCGCGGCACGGATGCCGTCGTGCACTGGATCCAGTCGCTGGCAGAGCCTGGCGCCGTGCTGGCCATCGACGCTCCCCTGGTCGTGGCCAACCCCACCGGGATGCGCGCCTGCGATCGGGAGGCCGGCATCCGCTACGGCCGCTGGCATGTCTCGGCCAACGCCTCTAACCTTGCCCGGCCGTGGCAGGGCGGCGTTGCGATCCGCGAGCGCCTCGAGGACCTCGGCTGGACGTACACGGATGGCCTCTCCCCCGCGCCCACCGAGCAGCGCACGTTCTTCGAGTGCTACCCGTACACGACGCTCGTCGGCGCGGCGGAGTTCGGGTACGACGACAAGCGTCCCCGCTACAAGCGGATGGGATCCGCGCTCCCCATCGATGATCGGCGCGCGGCGCGAGCGGAGGTCTGCGACGACCTGATCCAGCGCATCTGGGCGTTGAACGAAGCCTCGCCGCCGCTGAACCTTGCCTCGCACCCGGTCACGGACGTGCTCGTCACCGAACAGTCGCCGCTCCTCGACCGCCCGTACAAACACCGGGAGGACCTCATCGACGCGCTGCTCAGCGCGTGGACGGCCTCGCTCTGGTGGCACCACGGCACCGAACGCTGCCAGGTGCTCGGCGCGAACGACGCCGTCTCCGACAGCGGTCACCGGGCGACGATCATCGCGCCGGCCCGCCCCGAGCAGCGGCGTGACCCCAGCTACGCCCTCCTCACCGCCGGCATCTAGCGGGCGGGGAGCCAGCGGGATTTGACCCGCTCGGTCACCTGCCAGGCCAGCGGTTCGGCGGCGGCGCGGGTCGCCTCAACGACGTGGCGCCCAATCCGGAGCGCGGATGCCCCGTCGTCGGCGGTGAAGCGCACGGTCACCCGGGCCGACCCGGCGACGACCGCGACATCGGATGCCTCCACCGTCGTCAGCTCCGCGGCCGCACGCGCCGCTTCGGGCAGCACCGAGCCCGGCGACGCGCCCGGCCGGAGGGCGCCGATGGTCATGGTCACTCGGAAGGAAGGCATGCTGCCAGCGTAAGCGCGCCGGAGCCCGCTCAGTGCTGGCCGAGCAGCTCGCCGATGCCGAAGAAAAGCACGATCACCGTCATGGCTACCGTGATGATCCACACGAGCAGGGAGCGGTCGATGCCGCGGATGAGGACGATCCAGCCCACGATGACGGTGGCGACCGCCGCGGCGATCATCAGGATCGCCGCGCCGCTCATGAATACCCCGATGGCCGCCGGCACGGCGAGTCCCACCAGCGCGCCGAGGCTGAGTCCGAGCATGGGCGCGACCGGGATCACGACGGGCAGCAGCACCGCCGCCCAGCCGGCCCTCGTGCGCGGAAGAACCTGGGTGCGAGGCGGATGTCCGGCCGCACCGTGCCCGGCCGGACGGGGTTCCAGGGACTGTGTCACTTCGGCTCTCCCTCTCCGCTTGTCTCCGCGCCTGCCTCTGCGCCTGCCTCCGGGAACCGCACCTCGATCGCCGCGCGGTCGGCCAACTCCGGGCCCACCGAATCACGCAGGGGGATGATCACCACCCCGGACGCGCGCCCGAACAGGTCGAGGACCTGGCTCACCTCAACCTCCGCGTACGGGTCGCTGAGGTCGAGCATCTCCGGGCGCACGCCGAACAGGGCGTCCGCCTCGTCGATCAGCAGCACCGCCCCGCCGGGCGCTGCCCCGTCGAACAGACGCGCCAGGTTTCGTTCGGTCGCCGCCGGGTCGACGCTGACGATCTCACCCAGCGGCACGGTGACGAGCGCCTTGCCCAGTTCCTTCGCGACGGATGCCGCCGCCAGGGACTTCGCCGGGCCATCCGCGCCGCTGAACACGGCAATCGTGCCCGCCGGCGCGAGGGTCACCACGTCGGCGATGGTGCCGATGGTCACCGCACGCACCGCGGCATCGACCGTGAAGGATGCCATCACCCCGAAGGACAGGCTCAGGGGCGCGCCCGAGGCCTGCCACAGGGCAGCGCCGTCCTGCAGGGTGAGCGGAGACGGCGTGAGCCATACCCGCATTCGCTCCGACCCGATCGGCACGGTCAGCTCCGCGTTGCGTTCGATCGTGGCCCTGGCCGTGCCGAACGCCCGCTGGCTAACCGCGTCGGTGTCGGCCTCGTCGCCGGGGTGCGCGCTCACGAGGTAGTGCAACTCGGCGATCAGGCGGCTGGGCCCGTGCAGCGCGGTCGCCTCACGATAGGCGATCAGGCCGTCGCTGTAGAGGAACAGATTGACGGATGCCCCGCTGATGCCGACTCGCGCCGCACTCAGTGTGCGGGCGGTGACCTGCAGCTCGATCGGCGTCGACTCGAGCAGGTGTTGCAGGGCGAGGGTCGTTGAGGCGACCGCCTGACCGTAGTTGGTGAGTGAGGACATTGCCGCTCCCTACGTCGGAATCCGGTGGCTCCCGATTCCACGGATGACGCTACTCCGCACCGTCGGGAAGGTCGAGCCCCTCGTCCTGTGACCGGCGGTTTACATGACGCTGTCGAGAAACGCCTTGGTGCGCGGGCTCCGCGGGTTGTCCAGGACGGCGGCGGGCGGGCCGGATTCAACCACAACCCCGCCGTCCATGAAAACCACCACATCCGCGGCCCCGCGCGCGAAGCCGATCTCGTGGGTCACGACGACCATGGTCATGCCATCAGCTGCCAGCGTGCGCATCACGTCGAGCACCTCGCCGACCAGTTCGGGGTCGAGCGCGCTCGTCGGCTCATCGAACAGCAGCAACTTGGGATCCATCGCCAGGGCGCGCGCGATCGCCACGCGCTGCTGCTGTCCGCCGGAGAGCTGTGCCGGGTAGGACTGGGCCAGGCTGGCCAGGCCCACCCGGTCGAGCAGTTCGAGGCCGCGTTCCCTCGCCCTGGCTTTGGGAATCCCGCGCACCCCGATCGGCGCCGCCGTGATGTTCTCCAGGGCCGTCATGTGCGGGAACAGGTTGAACCGTTGGAAGACCATGCCGATGCCGCGGCGTTGCCTGGCCACCTCCCGCGGGTTCATCTCGAAGATCCGGTCACGGCGCTGGGCGTAGCCGACGAGTTCGCCGTTGACCGAGATCCGGCCCCCGTCGATGCGCTC
>DHJB01000063.1:0-6707 GCA_002404115.1 Microbacteriaceae bacterium UBA4731 | reverse complement strand
AGGTGGTTGATGCAGCGCAGGAACGTGGATTTTCCCGAGCCGGAAGGGCCGAGCAGGCACATGACCTGGCCGGGGTCGACCGTGAGGGAGATTCCCTTGAGCACTTCGACGCCGCCGTAGCTCTTGCGCACCTTGAGGGCGCTCAGCAACGGTTCCACGGTCGCCGGGCGAACGGGCGGCGCGGCCGCGAGGAAGTCGGTCATGAGGCATCCTGCCTGTCGGTCCTGCGGCTGTCGATCCGGCTGCGACGAAGCATCGCGCGAACACGTTCACAGGGCGTGGGTGGCAGGCTCCTCGCCTTACCGCGCCCGTAGTACCGCTCGAGGTAGTACTGCGGGATCGAGAGCACCGAGGTGAGGAACAGGTACCAGCAGCTGACCACCAGGAGCAGCTCCACCTGGCGGAGATTCTGCGAGGAGATCTGGGTGGCGACCGTGTACAACTCCAGTACGGCGATGACCGAGAGCAGCGAGGTGTTCTTGAGCATCGAGATCGTTTCGTTGCCCATCGGCGGAATGATCACGCGCATGGCCTGCGGCAGCACGACCTTGAACAGGGTGAAGACCGGGCTCATGCCCACCGAATACGCGGCCTCGTACTGGCCCTCGTCAACCGAGAGCATGCCGGAGCGCACGATCTCCGCCGAGTAGGCGGCCTGGTTGAGGGTCAGCGCGAGCAGCCCGGCCGTCAGGGCGGGGATGAGCGTGTTGGTGTCAATCGAGAAGATCGTGAGATCGGTGAAGGGAATCCCCAGTGAAATCTGCGAGTACAGGAGCCCCAGGTAGCCCCAGAACACGATCTGGATCAGCAGTGGGGTGCCGCGGAACGCCCAGACGTATAGCCAGGCCAGCGTGTTCATCACGGGGTTGTTCGAGAGCCGCATGATCGCGAGGAGCACCCCGAGCACCGTTGAGACGAGCATGGCGACAACCGTGAGCACAATGGTCAGCACGACGCCGCTGAGGATCCGCGGGTTGAAGATGAACTCGGTGATCGTGGCGTGGTCGACGTTCTCGTTCTGCCACAACGAGATGCCGAGGCAGACGAAGCCGGTCAGCAGGAACACGGCGAGGATCCACCGCCACGGATGCCGCAGCGGAACGGCGACGACGTCGTCCGGGTCGACCGCGAGGGTTCCGGCGCCGTGCACGGACTCCCGCGGGGTCAGCGTTGCGTTCGACATCCGGTCACGACCCGAGGTTGATACCGGCCGCGTCAACGGCGTAGTCGCTCATGTTGTACTTCTTCAGGATCTCGGCGTACGACCCGTCGGCGACGACCGACTGCAGGGCGAGCAGCAGCGCCTTGCTCAGCGCGGAGTCTTTCTGGAGCACGCCGATCCCGGTGTACACGGGGTTGTAGCCGGCCGGGTTGGCCGGGTCGCGGACGACCTCGAACAGTTTGCCGTCGCCGGCGGTCTGCGCGGCGTAGGAGGCGACGGCCGAGTCGACGACATCCGCCACGGCCTTGCCGGCGCGGACAGCAGTTTGCACGTCGGTTTCGAGCGGCAGCTCGGAGATCTTCATCGGGCCTGACCCGGCCGCCGTGCACTTGTCGTCGTAGCCGTGCAGGATCTCGGCCTGCACGGTCGCCTTCTGCACCACGACGTCCTGGCCGCACAGGTCGAGCACGGTCGTGATCTTGCCGGGGTTCCCGGCGGGGACGAGGATCGAGAATCCGGCGTGGAAGTAGTCGACGAAATCGACCGTCTTCTGGCGTTCGGGGGTGTCGTTCATGCCCGACATGATCACATCGTGTTTGCCGGACTGCAGGGAGGGGATGATGCTGTCGAACGCCTGGGTCTGCAGCTCAAGGGTGACACCGAGCTTTCCGCCGATCGCCTGGGCAAGGTCGTAGTCGAAACCGGTGAGTTTCTGGTTCTCGTCGAACATCTCCATCGGCGGGAACGGGATGTCGGAGGCAACCTTGATCAGCCCGGCTTCCCTGTACTTCGCCGGAAGCGCCGCCGCGGCGGCCTTGTCGACGTTGGCGGCGGACGGCGCCTTCGCGGACGGCGACGCCGTGCCTGCGGACGAGCAGGCGGAGAGCACGAGCGTAGCCGCGATCCCGATCGATGCCGTCAGGAGCCAGGTGTGGCCGGTGCGTTTTTCAGTGATCATGCGTGCTCTCCAGAAGGGGGTTAACTCGGGCTGTGGCGGGACAGGGCGGGGTTTGGCAGAGCTAGAAGCGGATGTCTGTCGTGGCGGTGGTGACCTCGGCCAGGACGTCCGGCAGGACCTCGACTCCGATGCCGGGGCCGGTGGGCAGCCGCAGATGACCATTCGCGAGGACGAACGGCGCGGTCAGGTCCTGCGAGTAGTAACGGTTCGAGGCCGAGGTATCGCCGGGGAGGACGAAGTTGGGCAGTCCGGCGAGCGCGACGTTCGCGGCCCGCCCGATGCCGGTTTCGAGCATGCCGCCGCACCAGACCGGCACGCCGTGCGCGGCGGCGACGTCGTGGATGCGCCGGGCCTCCAGGTAGCCGCCGACGCGGGCGGGTTTGACGTTGATGATGCTGCAGGCGCCGAGCGTGATCGCGGCGGCGGCGTCGCGCGCGGACTCGATCGACTCGTCGAGGCAGATCGGGGTCTTGATCAGCTTCGCGAGGGCCGCGTGGCCGAGGATGTCATCTTCGGCCAGCGGCTGCTCCATCAGGAGGAGGTCGAAGGGGTCCAGCCGGGCAAGATGTCGGGCATCCGCGAGCGAGTATGCGGTGTTGGCGTCGACCTGCAGCAGGATGTCGTCGCCGAACCGCTCCCGCACGGCGCGCACAGGGACCAGGTCCCAGCCGGGTTCGATTTTCAGTTTGATGCGCAGGTACCCCTCGGCAAGGTAGCCGCCGACCGCGTCGAGCAGTTCGTCGAGCGAGTCCATGATTCCTACCGAGACTCCCGCCGGCACCGTCTCGTGCACCGCGCCGAGGTAGCCGCCGAAGGACACCCCGGTTTCCTTGAGCTGAGCGTCGAGAATGGCCGTCTCGAGCACCGCCTTGGACATCGGATGCCCCTTCACGGGCGCCAGCGCGGTGGCCACGTGTTCGGCGCTGAGGCGGTCGCCCAGTGCCTGCAGTCTCGGGATCAGGTGGTCACGGATGACGAGGTCGCCGCCGTCGAGGAACTCTGAGCTGTAGAGGGGGTCAGGTTCGGCGGCGCACTCTGCCCAGCCCTCCGCATTCGCGGTGGTCACCCGCACGAGCGTCGTCTCCCGCTCGGTGGCCGTGCCGAAGGACGTGCGGAACGGGCTCACCAGCGGCACGGTGACCCGCCGCAGTTCGATGTTCTCGATTTTCATTGCTGACCTCCTGGTGCGAGCCGGTACCAGCCGGTTCGGGTGACCCCGAGGGCGGTGTGCCCCGAGGCGAATGCGTCGGTAAAGATATTGCGCAGGCTTGTTCGCCACGCGGCGGCCTGGATCGAGTCCTGGCCGCGCAGGGCGACGATGTCACCGGGCGCCCGGCACCACAGCGAGCCGCCTGCCCGCACGAGCGCAGGGTTCCCGTCCGGGCCGAGCGTCAGGGTGTCTTCCAGCCCGAAGTCGGGCAGTTCTACCCTCGCTGGGAAGCCCTCGCTGCACCGCACGGTGCGTTCGCTGGTCAGCGGCCACACCGCGACCAACCGGTCGCTCTCGTCGTCCGCGTTGATCTCGTCTTCCATCGGGCCGTAGAAATCCTGCAGGTATTCGGAGGCGTGGGCCCCGAGTTTCGTCAGGTTGAAGCGCGCATTGCGGCTGACCAGCGGGTCGAAGGTCCAGGTCATCGTCTCGAGCCCGCGCGCCAGGCCCCAGGCCCGCTGGTGCTGTTTGAGCGCGAAGCCAACCCCGGAGTCGGCGGTATCCGGCAGCACCCCGGCGATCAGCGAGTACATCGAGGCGTTCTCGGGCGAGACGATCGCCACGGCCGCGCCGCAGAGCGCGCCGTTCACGGCGTAGGCGGCGGTCACGATACACCCGGCGTGGCTGATGCTCCGCAGGACGTCCGCGGGGATCGGGGCTCCCTGCTGCGAGGTTCCCCACACCGTGACGAACAGGGCCGCGACGTCCGTGAGCCTGTCCGTGTCCGCCTCGTCGACGATCCGCACCCGGGCGGCGCTCGCCGCACCCGCCGCGGCGCTCCGCGCCTGGCGGACGAGCGGGCTGGCTTCGACTTCGAGATTGACCGGCATCGCTCAAGTGTGACCACAACCCTCGAACTGATCTTCAGCCTCCAGCATGAAGAAATTGGTTATTCATTGTCGTGCAGCACAATGACCGGGTACGGTGGCCGGATGATGGCATCTCCCGCCGAGCCGCACGGCCTCACCGTCACTGAGCTTTTACACATTCTCGACGGCTCAGGGCTGCGACTCGCGTCCGGACCTGCCCAGCTCCGGCTGCCCCTGACGAGTCCGACCCTTTTCGACCCGTGGACCCCGCCGACCGGCCCGCGTAGCGGCATCCTGCTGGGAATCGGGCTGCACCCGGCGGCCCCGGAGTCGGCGGATGTCATCCGCGACGCCGCACGCCTGGGGTTCGGCGCGGTCGTGGTCAAGTCATTGTCGCTGAGCATCGAAACCCTCGCGGCTGTTGCGCACGCCGCCGGCATCGCCCTGCTCATCGTGGACGACGAGATCGAGTGGCGACAACTGGATGCACTGATCAACTCGGCGCTCACCACGGCGGCCGAATCCGACCAATCCCTCTCTGCCACACCGGTCGGCGACCTGTTCGCGCTCGCGAATGCGATTGCGGCCATGATCGGCGGCGCCACGGCGATCGAGGACCTGCAGCAGCACGTCCTGGCCTATTCGACCCTGCCAGGGCAGCCGATCGACGAAGACCGCCGGGAGGGCATCCTCGGCCGCCAGGTTCCCTACCTGCCGGAGAATGCCGAGCAGTACGCCTCCATCTTCCGGGCGGCCGGGGCTTGTCGGCTGGGCGGTGTGCCGCCGGCGCTGGACCGGCTCGCGGTCGCCGTGCGCGCCGGCACGCAGGCCCTGGGCTCGATCTGGGTGGTCGATGCGACGGGCGAGCTCGATCCGGATGCCGAACGCGCCCTGGAACGCGCGGCCGACATCGCCGCCCTGCACCTGCTTCGGGCGCGCAGCGCCGCCGACCTGGCTCGGCAACAGCGCGCCGAGTTACTGCGGCGTCTGCTCGAGGGTGCCGAGGATTCACGCCTGGTCGCCGGTCAACTCGGGGTGGACCCCTCCGGGCCGTTCGTCGTGCTGGCATTCCAGCCCGAATTCGCGCCAAACGGCGATGAGGTGCGGCTGAACCGGCTGGTGGATCTGATCGCGATCGCGTGCCAGTCCCACCAGCACGGGGCGGAGTGCGTGGTTATCGGGACGACCGTGTATGCGCTCTTCACCGGAGCCGCCGGGGCGGAGCCCGCGGGCGTCGAGGCGATGGCGCGACGACTGGTGGCTCGCGCCGCGACGGGCCTGCTGGTACCCGTGCGGGCATCCGTCGGGTCGCCGGTGACGACCATCGGGCAGGTCGGCCGGTCCCGGCACGACGCCGACCTGGTGCTGCTGCTCCTGGCCAACCGGCCGGCGTCCGGCCCGGTGGCGAGCGCGCGCGATGCTGGAAGCCAATTGGCGCTGCTCGAGCTCGCGCAGGTCTTGCGCGCCTCGCCGCGGCTCTTCTCCCAGCAGGCCAGGCGTGTGCTCGAGCTCGACGCCCGGGCGGGGACGGAGTACGCGAAAACGCTGCTGACCTACCTGGATTGCTCCCGGGATTCGGCCACGACGGCCGCCCGGCTGTCGGTGCACCAGAACACACTGCGTTATCGGCTGCATCGGGCGAACGAGCTGTTCGGAATCGACCTGGACAACTCGGACGACACCCTGACCCTGTGGCTCAGCCTGCGGGTGGTCGAGTTCGACTGAGCAGTTTTGGCGGTTCCCGTGGGCGGTTTACCGCCGAAGATGCTCACTCGCGCAGGGGACGACCCGACCGGATATCCAGCATTCGGACCTCGGTGGGCGTAGCGTGGCGGTATGCGCAGGAGAGCATTCGGCCCCAGCCGGATGAGACTCACGGCGCGCCGGGCCTTCGGGGTCGGGCGGATCCTGCTTTCCGGGCTCCTCGTCACCGCCCTTGTCGGCTACTTCGACTACGTGCTCGGGTTCACGACCTTCTTCAGCGGCAACTTCTTCAGCTACTTCACGGTGCAGAGCGCCATGGCCGCGGTGGTCCTGTTCGTCGTGGCCGCGTTCATCGCCTTCCGCCAGCCGGTCGACCCGCCATGGCTCGACCTGGCCCGGATGCTGGTCACGAGCTACATGGTCGTCTCCGGGGTCGTCTTCCTCACCATCGTCATCCAGTCGTCCAGCCGCGACTACACGATCGAGGTGCCCTGGTCGAGCCAGCTGTTGCATCTCTGGATCCCGCTCTTCGCGCTCCTGGACTGGATCCTCGATTTCGGCAAGGCCAGGCTGTCCTGGCGGCCGCTCGGCTGGGTCATCGTCTACCCCCTGGCGTGGGGAGCGTTCACGCTGGTCCGCGGCGCCGTGGTCGGCTGGTACCCGTACTTCTTCCTCGACCCGGCGCAGGTCAGCGGCCCGATAGAGACCACGGCCTATTGCGCGGTCGCGGTGGCGCTCATGTTCGGCATCGCCGCGATCCTCGCGGCGCTCACGCGCCTGCGCTGGTCCCCGCGTTTTCTCACGCGAAACCGCAGTAGTGGTCGCTAAGACGCGCTCTTAACGCGCACAACTGCAGTTTCGCGG
>DHJB01000024.1:10474-12432 GCA_002404115.1 Microbacteriaceae bacterium UBA4731 | reverse complement strand
CGCCCCGGCCGCTTCGACCGCCAGATCGCCGTCGACGCCCCGGACATGCTCGGCCGCAAGAAGATCCTCGAGGTGCACGCCAAAGGCAAGCCGATGGCAGCCGGAGTCGACCTCGAGGTGCTCGCCCGCCGGACCCCGGGTTTCACCGGTGCCGACCTGGCCAACGTGCTCAACGAGGCCGCTCTGCTCACCGCCCGTTCGCACGCACAGCTGATCGACAACCGCGCCCTCGACGAGGCCGTCGACCGCGTCATGGCCGGTCCGCAGCGACGCACACGCGTCATGCGGGACCAGGAGAAGCTGATCACCGCGTACCACGAGGGCGGCCACGCGCTGGTGGCCACCGCCATGCGCAACACCGACCCGGTCACGAAGATCACGATCCTGCCGCGCGGCCGGGCCCTCGGTTACACGATGGTCATGCCGCTCGAGGACCGCTACTCGGTGACGCGCAACGAACTGCTCGACCAGCTCGCCTACGCCATGGGTGGCCGCGTCGCCGAAGAGATCATCTTCCACGACCCCACCACCGGCGCGTCCAACGACATCGAGAAGGCAACGGCGACCGCGCGCAAGATGGTCACCGAATTTGGTATGAGCGCGGCCGTCGGCCCGCTCAAGCTAGGCCAGGCCTCCGGCGAAATGTTCCTCGGCCACGACATGGGACACCAGCGCGACTACTCGGAGCGACTCGCCGAAAGCGTCGATTCCGAGGTGCGTAAGCTGATCGAAAGCGCCCACGACGAGGCGTACGAGGTGCTCAACACCAACCGCGCGATCCTCGACAAGCTCGCCGCGGCCCTGCTCGAGCACGAAACGCTCGATCAGACGGCGCTCGTCGAAATCTTCGCCGGTGTCGAGAAACTGCCGCCGCGCCCGCAGTGGCTCTCCAGCAACAAGCGCCCGGTTTCCACCCTGCCGCCGATCGAGATGCCGGCACCCAAGGCCCCGATCGAGGAAGGCGTGGTGGACGGCGGGATCTCCAGCGGAGAGACGGCCAAGCCCAAGCGCGCTCCAGCCCGCACGCCGCGGCCCGCGACCGCCTAGGCCGACGGGGTGGGAGTCGACAAGGCGCGCATCGAGGCCGCGGTCGCCGAAATCCTTGCCGCAATCGGCGAGGATGCGGGCCGGCCCGGCCTCGAGTCGACTCCCCAGCGCGTCGCTGACGCCTACGGCGAATTCTTCGCCGGGCTGACCGAGAACCCCCTCGACCACCTGAAGGACTTCGTCGCGGTGGGGCCCCACACCGGCGAGCTGGTGCTGCTGCGCGACGTCTCCTTCCGGTCCGTCTGCGAGCACCACCTGCTGCCGTTCATCGGCATCGCCCACCTGGCCTACCTGCCGAACGAACGCATCGTCGGTCTCGGCCGGCTCCCCGCCGTCGTCGAGACCCTGGCCGCGCGCCCGCAGATGCAGGAGCGCCTCACCGAGGAGATCGCCGAGGCCCTGCAGACCGGACTGGAGCCCCGTGGAATCCTCGTCGTGCTCGACGCCGTGCACGGCTGCGTCGCCGCCCGTGGTTCGCGGCAGACGCGCAGCTCCACGGTCACCATGGCGACCCGCGGCGAGCTGGCCGACCCGGTTGCCCGCGCCGAAATCATGGCCCTGATCGGCTCCGGCAGGTGACTCTCATCATGGGGGTGCTCAACGTCACACCGGATTCGTTCAGTGACGGGGGCAAATGGGAGAGCACGGATGCCGCCATCCGGCACGCCCTCGACCTCCAGGCCCAGGGCGCCGACCTGATCGACGTCGGCGGTGAATCCACCCGCCCCGGTGCTGCCCGCGTGTCGCCGGCCGACGAACAGTCCCGCGTCATCCCGGTGATCGCCGAGCTGGCCAGGCAAGGGCTCGTCGTCAGTGTCGACACCCTCAACTCGGAGACGGCTCATGCGGCCGCCGCTGCCGGTGCGACCATCATCAACGACGTCTCCGGCGGGCTGGCCGACCCGGCCATG
>DHJB01000024.1:4791-10335 GCA_002404115.1 Microbacteriaceae bacterium UBA4731 | reverse complement strand
GCCTCCTACGACAACGTGGTGACCGACGTGCGCGCCGAACTCGCGGCCCGGGTCGCCGAGCTCACCCAGGCCGGAGTGGCCCGCGAGAACATCGTGCTCGACCCCGGTCTCGGCTTCTCCAAGCTTCCAGAGCACAACTGGCAGATCCTCGCCAACCTGGACGCATTCGACGAACTTGGGCTCCCAGTCATGATCGGCGCATCCCGCAAACGCTTCCTGGCCGGCACCCTGCCCGCCGACGCGCCCATCACGGCGCGCGACCTGCCGACCGCCGTGGTCAGCGTGCTCGCCGCCCAGGCGGGCGCCTGGGCCGTGCGCGTGCACGATGTCGCGGCGACGCGGGCCGCGCTCAACGTGCTCGCACTCGTCCGCTCGGGCAGAATGGACCTATGAGCACCGACTCGATCACCCTCACCGGACTGCGAGTCAACGCGCACCACGGCGTCTATGACTTCGAGCGGGAAAATGGGCAGGACTTTGTCATCGACGTCACCGTCTGGCTCGACCTCGCGGTCGCCTCAGCCAGCGACGACGTCGGCCGAACGATCCACTACGGCGAGCTGGCCGTCGAGGTTACCGACGCGGCCCGGCACAATCCGGTCGACCTGATCGAAACCGTCGCCGA
Organism: Microbacteriaceae bacterium UBA4731; assembly: GCA_002404115.1. The sequence goes on along the minus strand of DHJB01000024.1, from coordinate 9,710 downwards.
ACGGATCGCGGCCGTGGTGCTTGCGCACGAGGCCGCCGAGAAGGTGCAGGTCACCGTGCACAAGCCGGACGCCCCGATCTCCGTGCCGTTCACGGATGTCTCTGTGCGCATCGAGAGGACGCGCGCGTGAGCCAGGGCGGGCCGGCCGGCGCATCCGTCGTCCTGGCCCTCGGCAGCAACCTCGGCGACCGGGAGAGCACCCTCCGGGATGCCGCGCGCGCGATCGCCGACATCGACGGGGTGGAGCTGACCGCCGTGTCGCACCTCTACGAGAGCGCGGCGGTGAAGCCCGACGGCATCGACGACGGCGCCCCCTGGTACCTCAACGCGGTCGTCACCGCCCGCTACAGCGGCGACCCGCACACGCTGCTCGACGCAGTCAACGCCATCGAGGCCGAACACGGCCGGGTGCGCGAAGAGCGGTGGGGCGACCGGACCCTCGACATCGACATCATCGCGTTCGGCGACCTGGAGCTCTCCGAGGACCGCCTGGTCATCCCGCATCCGCGGGCCTGGCAGCGTGACTTCGTGCTCGCGCCCTGGCTCGAGCTCGAACCGGACGCCGTGATCCCCGGGCGCGGACGGGTCAGCGACCTGCTCGCCGCCAGCGACAACAGCGCACGCACGTACGTGGGTGACCACCGATGAAGCGAAGCAGCCCCACCCCGCTCCTCGCGTTCGGCATGCTCGGCCTCGTGCTCGGATTCCTGATCGAGATTTCGACCGCCAGCTCGGGCCTGCCCATCCTCGTGCCGCCGTTCACGATGACCATCACGCTCGTGGCCATCGGAGTCATCGTCGTGCTCCTGGCCTGGCCGATCCGCCAGGCGACCAGGGGCAAACAGAAGCGCCGCGTCGACCCATTCTTGTCCATGCGGGTCGCCGTGCTGGCGAAGGCGTCGAGCCTCAGCGGTGCGCTGCTGTTCGGCCTCGGAGTCGGACTCGTGCTGTACGTCCTCAGCCGGTCCGTCCTGCCGGCGGCTGCGTCGTTGTGGCTCACCATCGGCATGGCGGCCGGCGCCGCGGCGCTCCTCGCCGGCGGTCTCGTGGCCGAGCACTTCTGCACGCTCCCGCCGGACGACGACCAGAAAGAGCGCGAGCGGGGAGAAGTCAGTGCCTGACCAGTCAGTGCCTGACCAGGGCGCGGCTGACCAGCTCACGCCCGACCGGGAACCCTCGCGGCGCCTCGACCTCGACACCGGTGGGGAATGGAAGCGCGTCTCACCCCGGTATGTGGTGGTGGAGATCGTCGGCACGATCATCTTCGGACTCGTCGCCTGCGGCGGGGCCGCCCTGTTCTGGTTGCTCACCGACCTGCAGTGGCTGCTCTACCTCGTCGCAGCGATCGCGGTGATCACCCTCGCAGCGCTCGTGCTCGAACCGCGCCGGGTGCGTTCGATCGGCTACCAGCTGCGCCAGGACGACCTCCTGTTCCGGCGGGGCATCATGTTCCAGCGGTTCGTGTCCGTGCCCTACGGGCGGATGCAACTGGTCGACATCACCCGCGGCCCCGTCGCGCGGTGGCTGGGCCTGGCCGACCTCAAATTCGTGACCGCGGCCGCGTCGACGGGAGTCGCGATCCCCGGCCTCACCGAGGCCGACGCCGACAACCTGCGCGACCGCCTCGTGGAGCTGGCGGAGAGCCGCCGGGCCGGACTGTGACCTCACTGGCCGATGGCGAGTGGCACCGGCTGCACCCGGCAAGCCCGCTGCTGCGGGGCGGCATCTTCATGGTGGCGGTGATCGGCTTCGTCCTCGCGAACCTCCGCGAACGCCTGATCGACGTGTTCATCGGCGCGCCCGCCGCCACCGGCGACCCGATCGACGAGATCTTCCGCCGCGGCGCGGTGGGCTGGGCACTGCTCGCCGTCCTCGTCGTGCTCGCGGTCATCCTGGTCGGTTTCTACCTGTCCTGGCGCATGCACTCCTTCCGGGTGAACGAGGAAGCCGTCGAGGTGCGCAGCGGACTTCTCTTCCGCAGCAACCGAAAGGCCCGCCTCGACCGGATCCAGGGCGTCAACATCGTGCGCCCCTTCCTCCCTCGCCTGTTCGGTGTGGCTCGACTCGAAGTCAGCGTGGCCGGGCAGGACGCGAACGTGCAGCTCGCGTACCTGTCGTCGGCGCCGGCGGATGATCTCCGCCGGGACATCCTCCGTCTTGCGTCCGGCGTGCGGCTGGCCGCCGCCCAGGCGAACCCCGAACCCGCTCCGACGGCGGCCGGGTTCGTCGCCGACCGCGTCACCGACTTCCTCGCGCCGGAGCTCGACCCGGACGCCGCCCCGCCGGAGTCGGTCGTGCGGATCCCGCCGGGGCGGCTGCTGGGTTCCATCGTGCTGAGCGGCTTCACGCTGTTCCTGCTCCTGGCCGTCGCCGCGCTCCTGGTCAGTGTCTTCGTTGCCGACAGCGTCTGGGTGCTCTTCGCCATCCTCCCCGGCATCATCGGGAGCTCCGGGTATTACCTCACCCGGATGACGAAGTCGCTGCGCTACAGCATCGCCGGCACGCCGGACGGCGTGCGGGTCGGCTTCGGCCTGTTCTCCACCAGCAACGAGACCCTCCCGCCGGGCCGCATCCACGCGGTCAGCGTCTCCCAGCCGATCCTCTGGCGCCCGTTCGGCTGGTGGCAGGTGCGCATCAACACGGCCGGCCGGTCGACGAACAAGGGCGCGGCCGGCCAGGCCAACACGACCACGCTGCCCGTCGGCACCCTCTCCGACGTCGCGCGGGTGCTCGAGCTCATCCTCCCCGGCTTCAACGGCGACGAGCAGCGCGCGCTGATCGAACGAGGGATGCGCGGGGCCGGCGGCAGCGACGGTTTCGTCAACGCCCCGAGGCGCGCGGCCTGGCTGCGTCCGTTCTCCTGGCGCCGCACCGGCTACGCCGTCTCCGCGGGGGTCGCGCTGCTGCGCCGCGGGGTGATCTCGCGCGAACTGATCCTCGTGCCTCTGGCCAGGCTGCAGAGCGTTGGCATCGACCAGGGCCCGATTCGGCGGATGCTCCGGCTCGCCTCTGCGCGGCTGCACACCGTCGCCGGGCCCGTTGTCGCGTCCCTCAGCGTCGTCGACGTCGACGAAGCCGTGCGCCTCTTCGAGCGGATCGCGGCCGGAGCCGTGGAATCCGCCAACTTGGACACCAGCCACCGCTGGAACCAAACGGCAGGAGCCTTCGAATGACCCAGCGTCCCGGACGACTCGGCGTAGGCATCATCGGTGCCGGCCGCGTCGGCCCCATCCTCGGCGCCGCGCTCGCCGGCGCCGGCCACGCCATCGTCGGCATCTCCGCCATCTCGCAGGCGAGCCGCGACCGCGCGGAAGCCATCCTCCCGGCCGTGCCCATCCTGACCGTGCCGGAAATCGTCGAGCGCAGCGAACTGGTCATCATCGCCGTGCCGGACGCCCAGCTGGAAAGCCTCGTCGCCGGCCTCGCGGCCACGGGCACCTGGCAGCCGGGACAGCTCGTGCTGCACACCTCCGCGCGCTTCGGCACGGCGGTGCTCGCGCCCGCCCAGGCCGGCGGCGCCATTCCGCTGGCCATCCACCCAGCCATGGCATTCACCGGCACCAGCCTGGACATCGCGCGGCTCGCCGACAGCTACTTCGCGGTGACCGCCCCGACACCTGTGCTGCCGATCGGGCAGGCCCTGGTCGTGGAGATGGGCGGCGAACCCCTCATCGTGGCGGAGGCCGACCGGCCGAGCTACGCGGAGGCCGTGGAAACCGCCACCGCGTTTTCGACCTCGATCATCGAGCAGGCGATGCGCCTGCTCGAAGGGATCGGGATCGAACGGCCCGGCGCGGTGATCGCGCCGCTCGTGCGCTCGGCGATGGAGAACGCTCTCGCCCGGAGCGGCCCGGATACCCTGGGGATGTCTGCCCTCGAGGCTCTCGACGGTCTCGAGGATCGTTCCAACCCCACGAACCCGGAGGACCAGTGACCGTGCTCACCATGCCAGAGGTCATCGGCACCGTTGCCGAACTACGCGACCGGCTGTGCCTCAGCGCGGAGAACTCCGCCCTGGTCGGCGGTGACACCCGGATCGTGCTCGTGCCCACGATGGGCGCCCTGCACGCCGGCCATCTCGCGCTCGTGGAGCGCGCCCGCTCTCGCGGCGACATCGTCGTCGTGTCCATCTTCGTGAACCCGCTGCAATTCGGTGCGGGGGAGGACCTCGGCACCTACCCGCGCACGCTCGAGGCTGATGTCGCGGCCGTCGCCGAGCTGGGTGTACCGTTCGTGTTCGCCCCGAGCGCGAGGGAGATGTACCCGGAGGGCGCCGCCGAGACGCGGGTCACCGCCGGCCACGTCGGCACGCTCTTCGAGGGCGCGGCCCGGCCGGGGCACTTCGACGGAATGCTGACCGTGGTCGCGAAGCTGATCAACATCGTCGATCCGGACGCCGTCGTCTTCGGGCAGAAGGACGCGCAGCAGGTGTTCCTGGTCGAGCGCATGGTCGCCGATCTCAACTTCCGGGCGTCCATCGAGGTCGTCCCGACCGTGCGCGAAGCCAGCGGCCTCGCCCTCTCCAGCCGCAACCGGTACCTCGACGCGGCCCAGCAGGAGAGCGCCCGCGCGCTCTCGGCCGGCCTCGCTGCGGCGGCATCCGTCGCCTCACAGGGAGCCCAGGCGGCCGTCGCCGCAGCGCGCGCGCTCATCGACGTCCAGCCACTGGTTAAACTGGACTATCTCGTTGTCGTGCATCCGCAGACCTTCCTTCCGGTCGACGACGACTATCGCGGGCCGGCCAGGATGCTGGTCGCGGCGTTGGTCGGCACCACCAGGCTCATCGACAACGTCCCACTGGACATCACCTAACCACCAGCACCGCTGGTCATGACCGGGCCCAGCCCGCGCCGCGACCCGCCGACGGAGAACCGCATGAGCGAGCACCACGACGCAGGCCCCGCCCTCGCCGACACCAT
>DHJB01000024.1:0-4709 GCA_002404115.1 Microbacteriaceae bacterium UBA4731 | reverse complement strand
CGCCGACACCATCAACGCCGACATCACCGACGCCGAGATCAGCACAGCGGAGATTGCCGCCGCCAAGGCCGCCGACGCGGAGATCACCGAGCAGAAGGCCGTGCGCCTGGCCAAGCGCGACCGCCTGAACGCGGCCGCGGCCACCCTGGGCGGCGGCGCGTACCCGGTGTCGGTGCCCGTCACCGACACCATTCCCGCGGTGCGCGCTCGCTTCGGCGACCTTGAAGCCGATGCGAAAACCGGCGTCACCGTCGGCCTGGCCGGCCGCATCGTGCACCTCCGCAACACCGGCAAGCTCTGCTTCGCGAGCCTGCAGGCCGGCGACGGAAGCCGCGTCCAGGCCATGGTGTCGCTCGGCGAGGTGGGCGAGGAGTCGCTCGCCGACTGGAAGGACCTCGTCGACCTGGGCGACCACGTCTTCGTGTCCGGCGAAGTGATTTCCTCCCGCCGCGGCGAACTGTCGATCATGGTGAAGGACTGGCAGGTCGCCGCGAAGGCTCTGCTGCCGCTGCCGAACCTGCACAGCGTGCTCAGCGAGGAGAACCGCGTGCGCAGCCGGTACCTCGACCTCATCGCCAGGGACCAGGCGCGCCGCAACGTGGTGCAGCGTTCGCAGGCCGTCGCGAGCCTCCGGAAGACGTTCACCGACCTGGGCTTCATCGAGATCGAGACGCCCATGCTGCAGACCATGCACGGCGGCGCATCCGCCCGGCCGTTCACCACCCACAGCAACGCGTTCGACACCGAGCTGTTCCTGCGCATCGCGCCGGAGCTGTTCCTCAAGCGCGCCGTCGTCGGCGGCATCGACCGGGTGTACGAGATCAACCGGAACTTCCGCAATGAGGGCGCCGACTCGACGCACTCGCCCGAATTCGCGATGCTCGAGGCGTATGAGGCCTACGGCGACTACAACTCGATCGCGGACCTGACCCAGAAGCTGATCCAGGATTCCGCCATGGCGATCGCCGGCTCGCACGTCGTGACCTGGGCCGACGGCGCTGAGTTCGACCTCGGCGGCGACTGGGACCGCATCAGCATGTACGACAGCCTCTCCGCCGCCACGGGCATCCCGATCACGCCGGAGACCCCGCTCGCGGAGCTCAAGGCGCTCGCCGACCGCGAGGAGCTGGAGATCGACCACCCCATTCACGGCAAGTACGTCGAGGAGCTGTGGGAGCACTTCGTGAAGGGTGACCTCGTGCGCCCCACCTTCGTGATGGACTTCCCCGTCGACACGAGCCCGCTCGTGCGCGGCCACCGCAGCATCGAGGGCGTCGTGGAGAAGTGGGACCTCTACGTGCGCGGATTCGAACTGGCCACCGGCTACTCGGAGCTCGTCGACCCCGTGGTCCAACGGGAACGGTTCGTCGAGCAGGCCAGGCTCGCCGCCGGCGGCGACCCCGAGGCGATGCGCCTCGACGAGGAGTTCCTGCGGGCGCTCGAATACGGAATGCCGCCCACCGGCGGCATGGGCATGGGCATCGACCGGCTGCTGATGGCCCTCACCGGGCTCGGCATCCGCGAGACCATCCTGTTCCCCCTGGTGAAGTAGGCCGTGATGAGCATGCTCCCCAAGGACGCACCCGAGCCGGACGACGGCGGCCGGAAAGGCCCGTCGAGAAACCGGATCATCGTCTGGGTGATCGGGGCCGGGGTCGCGCTGTACCTGATCGGGTCCGGGATCTACGGCATCCTGACCCACTAGCGTCAGGGCGCTCGAGCGCTCTGGCAGCGGTCCTCGGGCCGCCGCCGAGCGCCCAGAGGGCGGTCCTCGGGCCGCCCTCCGTCGCGGAAACAGGACGGATTGGCTGGGTGTAGTCCAAGACAGGACCGATTGCGCGTTTCCGGCCATCCCCTCCGGTATTGGCCGCACGGCGCCGACTCCCCACCAGGTCCGCTGCCCCCGCGCACCCCACGCTCCCGCGCTGCGCGCTCCGCGCGGGGGTCACGCGGCGCGATACTCGCCGGATGAACCGTTCCCTCAGCGCGGACATGGCGCGCTTCGGTAATCTCGCGACGCGCCTACAGGTGCGGGCCTTGGGGTACTCCGACCGCGACATCCGCCGCGCCGTCGACGAGCACAGGCTGTCACCCATCGGGCGGAGCTGGCTCGCGCATCCGGGTGCGGACGGACGGGCCACGCGCGCGGTGGCCCTCGGCGGACGTCTCGCCGCGGCATCCGCCCTGGCCAGCCATGGAATCTGGGTTACGCGTCCCGGCGGCCTGTGGATCTCCTCGCCCCAGAACGCAAGCCGCCTGCCGCCGACCCAGGCCGGCGAACATCGACTCTGGGCACGCGAGCACTTTCCGCGCCGCGACGATCGGCAGTGGCGGATGTCTGTCCGCGACGCACTCGCGCAGTATGCGCGCATTGGCTCCGCGCACGACGTCATCGCGTCGATCGACAGCGCGCTGAATCTGCGTTTCCTGGAACCAGCCGACCTGGACGACGTGTTCGCGGTCGTTCCACGTCGTTTTCGGCGCCTCCGGCGGCGCGTGAATGGCAAGGCCGACTCCGGCCTCGAGACGCTCCTTCGGCTCGCCGCCGAGGACGAAGGTTGGCGGGTGGACGTCCAGGTGCGGATTCCGAGCGTCGGCCGCGTCGACATCCTGATCGACGGCTGGCTCGTCATCGAACTCGACGGCGACGCGTGGCATGACGACGATGAATCGCGTGACGTGGACCGGCGCCGGGACGCCGATCTCGTCCTGCTCGGCTACCGGTGGCACCGGTTCCGGCACCGCCAGGTGCTGACCCAGATGCCCTTGTGCCTGGAGGTGATTCGCACCATCCTCGCGAGCGGTCGTCCAGGTGGCGCGCATCCAACCGCTGCCCCGCGTTTACGCGTATCGTAGGAGTGCTATGGAAAACCTCTGGGACAACGCGTTGTGGTCGCTCGCCCCCACTGTTCTGGTCGCACTCATCTTCTGGATCGTGATGCGATCGATCATCCGTGCCGACCGCACCGAACGGAAGGTCTACGCCGAGATCGAGGCTGAAGAACGCGCACGCCTCGGGCTCGACAAACCGGTCACCTAGCCTTAATGATCGACATCAACGGTACGGCCATCTTCGTCGCGGTGGCCGTCCTCATCGATTTTGTCATCCGCGTCGTCGCGATCGTCGTCGTGCCGCGCAACCGCCGGCCCACCTCCGGCATGGCGTGGCTGCTCACCATCTTCTTCCTGCCGTACATCGGCGCACTCCTCTTCCTGCTCCTCGGCTCCCGCACGCTGCCCAAGAAACGCCTGGCGATGCAGGAGGAGATCAACAAGTTCATCCTCGAGAGCACCGACGGCATGGAACTCGTGCAGCGCGACCACCCGTGGCCGCCGTGGCTCGAGTCGGTCGTCGAGCTCAACCGCAACCTGGGGGCGATGCCGCTCGTCGGCGACAATACGGCGACGCTGCTCGGCAACTACGACGGCACCTTTAAGGCCATGATCGCCGACATCGATGAGGCGAAGCGGTACGTGCACGCCGAGTTCTATATCCTGTCGCTCGATCACACCACCGCCTCGTTCTTTGACGCGCTCGCGAACGCGGTCAAGCGCGGCGTCACGGTGCGCGTGCTGATGGACCACATCCAGTCCCTGCGCCAGCCCGGCTACAAGGAAACCCTCGCCAGGCTCACCGCCGCGGGCGTGAAATGGGAGCTGATGCTTCCGCTGCAGCCGCTCAAGGGCAAGTGGCAACGGCCGGACCTGCGCAACCACCGCAAGCTGTTGATCGTGGACGGCACGGTCGGCTTCATGGGTTCGCAGAACGTCATCGACCGCACGTACAACAAGCCCGGCAACATCCGCCGTGGCCTCAAATGGAAAGACCTGATGACGCGGCTCGAGGGCCCGATCGTCGCCGGGCTGAACGCGATCTTCATCACGGACTGGTACAGCGAGACGAACGACCTGCTCACCCGCGACATTCTTCCGGTTCGGCCGGAGGGTGTGCCGAACGCGATCGACTGCCAGGTGGTGCCCAGCGGCCCCGGTTTCGTGCGGGAAAACAACCTCCGGCTGTTCCTCGCCCTGATCTATTACGCGCAGGACCAGATCGTCATCACGAGCCCCTACTTCGTTCCGGACGAGTCGATCATGTACGCGATCACGACCGCAACGCAGCGCGGGCTCAAGGTCGAGCTGTTCGTGTCGGAGATCGGAGACCAGGCGCTCGTGCACCACGCCCAGCGCTCCTACTACGAGGAGTTGCTGCGGGCCGGCGTGAAGATCCGCCTGTACAAGTCGCCGTACGTGCTGCACGCCAAGCACTTCACGATCGACGAGGATGTTGCCGTGATCGGTTCGAGCAATATGGACATGCGCTCGTTCAGCCTCAACTTCGAGGTGTCGCTCATGGTGCGCGGCCGGTCGTTCGTGAAGGAGCTGCGCGCGGTCGAGGCCGGCTACCGCGCGGACAGTCGCGAACTCACCCTCGAGGAGTGGATGCGACAGCCGCTGCGCTCGACCGTGCTCGACAACCTCGCCCGCCTGACCTCCGCGGTGCAGTAGCGCAAGATTCGTGTCATCCGTCACGCCTACGGCGAACAAGCGCGTGCAACCCAGATTCGCTGGTTACTCTCGATGTATCGGCGCCACAACTGCCCTGGTGCCAAAGGAGTAATCATGTTCGAGAGATTTACCGACCGAGCTCGTCGCGTCGTCGTTTTGGCCCAGGAAGAGGCCAAGATGCTCAACCACAACTACATCGG
>DHJB01000017.1:35218-36103 GCA_002404115.1 Microbacteriaceae bacterium UBA4731 | reverse complement strand
TACGGCGTCGAGTTCGGCGACCGCCTCGCCTTCGGCAAGCTGCTCCGGGCCGCCGGGAAGATCGAGGGACTGGAGCGCATCCGCTTCACCAGCCCGCACCCGGCCGCGTTCACCGACGACGTGATCGACGCCATGGCCGAGACCCCGTCCGTCATGCCGCAGCTGCACATGCCGTTGCAGTCCGGCTCCGACCGCATCCTCAAGGCCATGCGGCGCTCCTACCGCTCGGCGAAGTTCCTCGGGATCCTCGACCGGGTGCGCGCGCAGATGCCGCAGGCCGCCATCAGCACCGACATCATCGTCGGCTTCCCCGGCGAGACCGAAGAAGACTTCCAGGAGACGCTGCGGGTCGTCGAGCGGGCCCGGTTCGCCACCGCGTACACCTTCCAGTACTCCATCCGCCCCGGAACCCCGGCCGCCACCCTGCCGGACCAGGTTCCCAAGGAGGTCGTGCAGGACCGTTACGAGCGCCTCGCGGCGCTGCAGGAACACATCTCCTGGGAGGAGAACCAGGCGGTCGTCGGCCGCGAGGTGGAACTCCTCGTCGCCAACGGGGAGGGCCGCAAGGACTCAGACACGCACCGGCTGAGCGGGCGTGCCCCCGACAGCCGTCTCGTGCACTTCGACGTGCCCGACGGGTCGCCCCGGCCGCGCCCCGGCGACATGGTCACCGTCACGGTCACCGAGGCCAAGCCCTTCCACCTGATCGCCGACTCGAGCGACGGCGCCCCGCTGCGCATCCGCCGCACGATCGCCGGCGACGCCTGGGACCGCGCGGACGCCGAGTCCTGCGGGGTTCCCGCTCCGGCCGGCGTATCCCGCGCATCCGGTGCGGCCGCACCGGTCTCGCTCGGCCTGCCGACCCTGCGCTTGTCAACCCCGAGC
>DHJB01000017.1:27427-35137 GCA_002404115.1 Microbacteriaceae bacterium UBA4731 | reverse complement strand
GCCTGCAGAGCGGTTCGACCACCATCCCGATCTACGACGTCACAGACGGAGAGCGCTAGACCCCGTGCTCGTCGCCATCGTCGGTCCCACCGGCACCGGGAAATCCGAACTGTCGCTCGACGTCGCCGAGCGCCTCGCCGAGCGCGGGCAGCCGGTCGAGATCGTCAACGCCGACGCGATGCAGCTCTACCGGGGCATGGACATCGGAACTGCCAAGTTGCCCGTCGGTGACCGGCGCGGCATCCCGCACCACCTGCTCGACGTGCTGGCCGTCACCGACGAGGCGACGGTCGCCAACTACCAGCGGGATGCGCGAGCCGCGATCAGAGACATCGTCCGGCGCGGCGCCGTGCCGATCCTCGTCGGCGGCTCCGGGCTCTACGTCTCCTCCGTCGTCTACGACTTCAACTTCCCCGGCACCGACCCGGAACTCCGCGCCGGCCTCGAGGCCGACCTCGCCGAGCAGGGTCCAGGGGCGCTGTACGCGCGACTGAAGGCCCTGGACCCCGGGGCCGCGGCAAGGATCGGCGCGAGCAACGCTCGGCGCCTCGTGCGCGCACTCGAAGTGATCGAGATCACGGGTGCCCCGCACACCGCGGCGCTGCCCGACGAACCGGTCTACTGGATGCCGGCCCTCACGCTGGGCCTCCGGGCGCCGCGCGAGGAACTCACCCCGCGCCTTGACGCCCGGGTCGAGGGCATGTGGGCCCAGGGTCTCCTGGACGAGGTGGAGAGCCTCATCCCGGCGGGCATCGAGACCGGAGTGACGGCCGGCCGCGCCATCGGCTACGCCCAGGCGCTGCGGCAGCTGCACGGCACGCTCAGCCAAGCCGAGGCCATCGAACAGACGCAGCAGCTCACCCGCAAGTACGCCAGGCGGCAGGTGAGCTGGTTCAAGCGCTCCGCGCACACACACTGGATCGAATCCCAGGCCGGCGACCGGGTCGAGCAGGCGCTGCGTCACATCACCAGTGAGATCCCCGCCGTCTCCTAAACTGATCCCCATGAGCATCGACCTCGACTTCACCAAGGGCCAGGGCACCGGCAACGACTTCGTCCTGTTCGCCGACCCCGACGGCCGGATCGAGCTCACCCCCGAGCAGATCCGCGCGGTCTGCGACCGCAAGTTCGGCATCGGCGGCGACGGCATCATCCGCGCCGTGCGGTCCCGCAGCCTCACCGCCGGCGCGACGGCGCTGGCCGAAGACGACCAGGCCGAATGGTTCATGGACTACTGGAACGCCGACGGCACGGTGTCGGAGATGTGCGGCAACGGCATCCGGGTCTACGCGCGCTATCTGATCGAGCAGGGACTCGCGCAGCTGGCCCCCGGCGAGACCCTCGCTATCGGCACCCGCGGGGGAGTGCGCGACGTGCAGCGCAACCAGACCGGTTTCCAGGTCGACCTCGGACGCTGGAGGCTCGACGGCGGCGAACCCCTCGTACGCGCGAAAAACCTGGCCGTGGCCCGCCCGGGCCTCGGCATCAACGTCGGCAACCCGCACGTCGTGGTCGCCCTCGCCGACGACGACGAACTCGACGCCGCCGACCTCGGTTTCATCCCGCAGCTCGATCCAGAACCGGTCGGCGGCACCAACGTCGAATTCGTCGTCCCGCACGACCCGCTCGTCGTCGACGGGGTGGGCCGGATCCGGATGCGCGTGCACGAGCGCGGCAGCGGGGAAACCCTCTCCTGCGGCACGGGGGCCGTGGCCGCCGCACTGGCCACCCGGCACTGGGCCGGGGCCGGCGCCCCCAACCAGTGGCGTGTCGAGGTGCCAGGCGGCGTGCTCGGCGTGCGAATCTTCCCGGCCGAGGACGGCGAGCACGTCTCACTCTCCGGGCCGGCCGTGCTCGTCTTCGACGGGGTCTTCCGGCTCGGTTAGTCCTCCGGCAGCCCGCGGCGCTTCACGTGCAGCACGCGGAAGCCCCTGCTCGTGGCCGTTCGGGACACCGTGAAGTCGTCGGTCAGCGTGCCATCCAGCCAGCGGTGCAGCGAGTCGGAGCCGAGGTTGCGCTGCACGACGAGCCACGCATCGGCGTCCGGCTGCAGGCGCGGCAGCCAGGTCTGCAGCAGGTTGTGCAGCTCGTCTTTGCCCACCCGGATCGGCGGGTTCGACCAGATGCCGCGGAACTGCAGGTCGGCGGGAACATCCGCCGGCAGCACCGCGTTGACATTGGTGAGCCCGAGCTTGGCGGCGTTCATCCGCACCAGCTCGAGCGCACGCTCATTCACGTCGACCGCCCACACGGTCGCATGCGGGGAGGTCAACGCGAGGTGCAGGCTGATCGGGCCCCAGCCGCAGCCGAGGTCGAGGAAGTCGCCGCTGGGCGGGGGCGGTGGGGCGTTGTTCAGCAGGACCTGCGTGCCGGTGTCAATGTGGTCGGGGCTGAAGACCGCGTTCGCGGTCGTCACCTCGCGCACGAGACCAGCAAGCTTCACCGTGATCTGTCGCAGTTTCAGTTCGCTGTCCGGCGCGGGGGAGAAATAGTGGTCAGACATAGAGGGAACCTATCGGAGTTAGAGGAACTAGGGTTAAAGGGATGATTGAACCAACCGCTCCACACGACGACAACGACGTAGTAGCGCGGGTGCTGGCCAGTGCCGAAACCAAGGCCGCCGGCTACTCGCTGTTCCGGAGCGGGTCCGCGCAGGCCCTACATACGGGCGCCGCGGACACGGATCTCGACACCGAGCGCGACGGCGAGCAGCAGGACCGTGCCGACCGTAACGCGCTCCGGCGCGTCGGCGGGCTCTCCACCGAACTCGAGGACGTCACCGAGGTCGAGTACCGGCAGCTGCGCCTCGAAAACGTCATCCTGATCGGCCTCTACACCCAGGGCAGCATCGTCGACGCCGAGAACTCCATGCGCGAACTCGCCGCACTGGCCGAGACCGCCGGAGCGACCGTGCTCGACGGCCTCATGCAGCGCCGGGCCACCCCCGACCCCAGCACCTACCTCGGCAAGGGCAAGGCGCAGGAACTGGCCGACATCGTCAAGGCGCTGGGCGCCGACACCGTCATCGCCGACACCGAACTGGCGCCGAGCCAGCGGCGCGCGCTCGAGGACGTCGTCAAGGTCAAGGTCATCGACCGCACCGCCGTCATCCTCGACATTTTCAGCCAGCACGCCAAGAGCCGGGAGGGCAAGGCGCAGGTCGAACTGGCCCAGCTCGAATACCTCCTGCCGCGCCTGCGCGGCTGGGGTGACTCCATGTCCCGCCAGGCCGGTGGCCAGGTCGGCGGCGCCGGCGCCGGCATGGGGTCGCGCGGTCCAGGTGAGACGAAGATCGAACTCGACCGCCGCCGCATCCACACCCGGATGTCCAGGCTCCGCAAGCAGATCCTCGCCATGAAGCCGGCCCGCGAGGCCAAGCGGGCCAACCGCAAGCGCAACGCCGTGCCATCCGTGGCCATCGTCGGCTACACCAACGCCGGCAAGTCGAGCCTGCTCAACCGGATCACCCGCGCCGGCGTGCTCGTCGAGAACTCCCTCTTCGCCACCCTGGACGCCACGGTTCGCAAGTCGACGACCACCGACGGCCGGCTGTACACGCTGGCCGACACCGTCGGCTTCGTGCGCAACCTGCCGCACCACCTCGTCGAAGCGTTTCGCTCGACGCTCGAGGAGGTCGCCGACGCCGATATCATCGTGCACGTCGTCGACGGCTCGCACCCCGACCCGGCGAGCCAGCTGGCCACCGTGCGCGAGGTCATTGGGGAAGTGGGCGCCAGGGACATCCCCGAAATCGTCGTGTTCAACAAGAGCGACCTGGTCGCCGACGACGACCGCCTCCTGCTGCGCGGCCTTGAACCGCGCGCCATCTTCGTCTCCGCGCGAAGCGGCGAGGGCATCGAGGAGCTGCTGGCCGCCGTCGCGGAGCTGCTGCCGAGCCCGCAGATCGAACTCGACCTGCTCATCCCGTACGAGCGCGGCGACCTGATCGCGCTGCTGCACGAGCAGGGACGCGTGCTGACGACCCGGTACGACGAGACTGGGAGCCAGGTCAAGGCGATGGTGACGCCCGAGATCCAGCCGCAGTTCGCCCCGTTCCTGCACGCCCCCGCCATCGCCGGCTGATCTCGCGCTCTGGCGTCGGGCGCGGCACCAGTCTTATTCTGTAATAGACCAGCGTGGCCCAAGGCGGCGTTGTTAGAGTCTCCTTCAATCGTTGCCGCCGGGTCCATCCCGGTCGGCATGGAGCGACAGCCGAGCCCGGCACCCGCCCGCGAGCAACCGCCAGGCCTGCCTGGCGGTCCGCGGCCACCCGGCCGCTGGACTTCAGCCGAGTGAGGGACAATGACAACGACGAAGGAACCCGCGTGCACGCCGCGCATTCCGTTTTCGTTTGAGCTGTATCCGCCGAAATCGGATGCCGCGGCATCCGCCCTGGCGGGCACGATCGACAAGCTCGCCGCCGCCGGCCCCGACTTCATCTCGGTCACCTACGGCGCGAACGGTTCGTCGCGCCGGTCGTCGCTCGACGTGCTCACCCACATCCTCCGCACGACCACCGTCGACCCGATGGCGCACCTCACCTGCGTCGGATCCTCCCACGCGGAGGCGAGCCGGCTGATCCGTGAGTTCCTCGACGCCGGCGTGCGCAGCTTCCTCGCCCTGCGCGGCGACCCGCCGCAGGGCGTGCAGGAGGGCGAAGCCTTCCTCGGCGACCTGGGCAGCGCCGGCGAGCTCGTGCAGCTGATCCACCGGGTGCAGGCCGAACGCGTGCCCTATCGCGAAACGGTGATCCCCGGCCTGCCCGGCGCCCGCGCCGTGAAGCGGCAGCGGGAGAAGGTGCGCATCGCCGTGGCCGCGTTCCCGAACGGCCACCCGCGGTCGCGCTCGACGTCGCAGGACATCGACACGCTGCTCGCCAAGCAGGCAGCCGGCGCGAACCTCGCGATCACGCAGCTGTTCTTCCACGCCGACCACTACTTCAGCTTCGCGCAGCGGGCCAAGGCGGCCGGCGTCGAGTTCCCGATCCTGCCCGGCATCATGCCGGTGACCAGCCCGGCCAGGCTGCGCCGCATCCTCGAGCTGTCCGGCGAGGACCTCCCGTCGGAGCTGTCGATCCAGCTGGAGGTCGAGCCGACCGAACAGGGGCAGCGGGAGATCGGCATCCAGCATGCCGTCGCGCTCGGCCGGGAACTGATCGCCGGCGGGGCCCCCGGCCTGCACCTCTACGCGTTCAACCAGCACGAGACGGTGCTTGCCGTCCTCGAGGGCTGCGGCGCGCTTCCCGAGTCAGGGTCTCCCGCTTCGGCGTCGCCCGCGTCGGCTTCTCCGAGCTACCTGTCTTCCACCTCCACCCGACACACCTCCACCCGACCCACGTCCACACGAGCCACCTACCCCGTCAAGGAGTCAGCATGACCACCACTCCCGTGTTCCCCACCGGCACCATCCTCGGCTACCCGCGCATCGGTCGCCGCCGCGAACTGAAGAAGGCGGTCGAGGCGTTCTGGGCCGGTTCGATCAGCGCAGAGGAGCTGGAAGCGACATCCGCCGGGCTCCGCCAGGCCACTCGCGAACGCCTGGCGCTCCAAGGGCTCGGCCGCACCGACTCGTCCATCCCGGAGAGTTTCTCCTACTACGACCAGGTGCTGGATGCCGCGGTCGCGGTCGGCGCGCTGCCCACGCGTTTCGCCTCCCTCGTCGGCGCCGACGGCCGGATCGACCTCGCCGGTTACTTCACGCTCGCCCGCGGCGAGGGCGAGAACCTGCCGCTCGAGATGACCAAGTGGTTCGACTCCAACTATCACTACCTCGTGCCCGAGATCGGCCCGGAGACGGTGTTCTCACTCTCCAGCGACCGCATCGTGCGGGAGTTCGAGGAGGCCAAGGCGGCCGGGTTCGTGACCCGGCCGGTCATCGTCGGCCCGGTCACCTTCCTGCTGCTCAGCAAGCCGAGCGACGAAGCGCCGGAGGGCTTCCAGCCGCTGGACCGCCTCGACGACCTGCTGCCCGTGTACGCCGCGCTCCTGCACCGCCTCGCCGACGCCGGCGCCGACTGGGTTCAGCTGGACGAGCCGGGCCTGGTCAGCGAGAGCGTCGAGGCACCCCGCACGGAGGCGCTCGGCGCCCTCGAGTTCGCGTACGCCACCCTCGGCCGCCTCACCCAGCGCCCCGCGATCTTCGTCGCCGCCCCGTATGGCAGCCTCGACGATGCCCTCCCGGTGCTCGCCGACACCGCGGTGGAGGCCATCGGCCTCGACCTCGTGCGCGGCCAGGTTCCGGCTGCCGTGCCAGGGCTGTCCGAGAAAACCCTCGTCGCCGGCGTCATCGACGGACACAACATCTGGCGCGGCGACCTCACGCGCGCCTTTGAGACCGCCGCGGCGCTGAGCACCCTCTCGCCGCGCGTATCGGTGTCCACCTCGACCTCGCTCCTGCACGTTCCGCACGACGTCGACGACGAGTCGTCCCTCGGCGCAGACCTCAAGAGCTGGCTGGCGTTCGCCGACCAGAAGGTCGGCCAGGTCGCCACCCTCGCCCGCGGCCTGTCGGAGGGCCGGGAAGCCATCCAGGCCGAGCTGGATGCCGCCTCCGCCGCGCTCGACGCCCGCCGGGTCGCCCCCGGGGTGCGTGACGGCGCCGTGCGTGCCCGCGCGGCTTCCCTCACCGAAGCCGATTTCACGCGCGGCGACTACGCCGCCCGGCTGGCAGCGCAGGACGCGGCCCTCGGGCTGCCGCTGCTGCCGACGACGACGATCGGATCCTTCCCGCAGACCGGGGACATCCGTCGCGCCCGCGCCCAGTTCCTCAAGGGCGTGCTGACGGCGGAGCAGTACCGCGACCTCATGCGCGACGAGATCGCCCGCGTGGTCGAGCTGCAGGAGGAGATCGGCCTGGACGTCATCGTGCACGGCGAGCCGGAGCGCAACGACATGGTGCAGTACTTCGCCGAGAACCTCGACGGTTTCGCGGTGACCGAGAACGGCTGGGTGCAGTCCTACGGCAGCCGCTGCACGCGGCCGTCGATCCTGTGGGGCGACGTGTCCCGGCCGAAGCCGATTACCGTCGAGTGGTCGACGTACACGCAGGGCCTCACCGCGAAGCCGGTCAAGGGCATGCTCACCGGCCCGGTGACGATCCTCGCCTGGTCGTTCGTGCGTGACGACCAGCCGCTCGGGGACACCGCGCGCCAGGTTGCCCTCGCGCTCCGCGACGAGATCGCCGACCTCGAGGCCGCCGGCATCGGCGTCGTGCAGGTCGACGAGCCGGCGCTGCGCGAGTTGCTCCCGCTGAAAAAGAAGGACCACGCCGACTACCTCGACTGGTCGGTCGGTTCCTTCCGCCTGGCCACGGCCGGCGTCGCGGAGGAGACCCAGATCCACACGCACCTCTGCTACTCGGAGTTCGGCGTGGTGATCGACGCCATCCGCAACCTGGACGCCGACGTGACGAGCATCGAGGCGGCGCGTTCGCGCATGGAGGTCGTCGGCGACATCCAGGCCCACGGCTTCGACCACGGCATCGGGCCGGGCGTGTGGGACATCCACTCGCCGCGCGTGCCGAGTGTCGCCGAGCTGACGGAGCTCCTCGAGCGTGCCGTCGCCGGCATCCCGGTGCGCCAGCTGTGGGTGAACCCGGACTGCGGGCTCAAGACCCGCGGCTACGCCGAGACCGTCGCGTCGCTGCGCAACATGATCGAGGCCACGCGCACCGTGCGCGCGAAGGTCGGCGCCTCCCAGCCCGCCTAGCCCG
>DHJB01000017.1:25305-27260 GCA_002404115.1 Microbacteriaceae bacterium UBA4731 | reverse complement strand
CCGCGCCTGCCGAATTCGACGGAGATTTTCGTTCCAAACGCCCCTGAGCGATGCTCAGAGCCTGTTTGGGGCAAAATCTCCGTCGAATTCGTTGGGGGCGACGGAGGTGAGATCGGGGAGCCGGCGCGGGGGAGCTGGGCCGCCGGTAGGGCTGGGGCGCTAGATCGAGCGGAGGACCGCGACGACCTTGCCGAGGATCTCGGCGTGGTCGCCGACGATCGGCTCGAAGTTGCTGTTGCGGGGGAGCAGCCAGGTGTGTCCGTCGCGCTGCCTGAACACCTTGACGGTCGCCTCGCTGTCGAGCATGGCGGCGACGATCTCGCCGTTCTCCGCCGTCTTCTGCTGGCGCACGACGACCCAGTCGCCGTCGCAGATTGCGGCGTCGATCATCGATTCGCCGACGACCTTGAGCATGAATAGTTCGCCCTTGCCAACGAGCTGGCGGGGCAGCGGGAAGATCTCGTCGATTTGCTGGTCGGCCATGATCGGCACGCCGGCGGCGATGCGGCCGACGAGCGGCACCATCGCGGCGTCCCCGACCTGGATGCCGGACTGGTAGTTCTCCGCGGCGCCCGCGGTGGTGTCCTCCGGCGACCGGGGAAGCTCGATGAGCACCTCGATGGCGCGCGGTCGATTGGGGTCGCGGCGCAGGTAGCCGCTCAGTTCCAGCTGGTTGAGCTGGTGGGTGACGCTCGACAGGGAGGAGAGGCCGACGGCATCGCCGATCTCGCGCATGCTCGGCGGATAGCCGCGCTGGCTCACCGAGCGCTGGATGACGTCGAGGATGGCGAGCTGCTTCTCGCTCAGGCTCTTGCGGCGCCTGGTGCTCGGCTTGTCGCGCGAGCCGCTGGTGTCCTGCGTCACGTTCGTCGCTCCTCGTTTTGGTTCCTCTCGAGAGCGGGGGGACCGCGTCGCCGGGGAATGTCGGTGGTGTCTGGTTGAGTTCGAAACGAACAATCCAACACTCGAAACTGTATCCGGCACAGCAGCCAATAACAAAGATCCATTCGAGTGTGTCGCGGGTTTCGATTGGATAACAACCGCAAATGTGCTTGATTGTTCGAACATTCGAAGATACATTCGGAACATAGGTTCGCATCCGGCCCTCCCGGCCGAGAGCCGGATGCGTTATACACAGGAGGTTCGACATGAGCGCAGTAGCACCAGTTGCGGCAGTAGCACGTGCCCAGGGCACCACCCACCTGCACCTCACCCGGCGCGGTCGCGTCGTGTTCACCACGCTCGCCGCGGCCCCGCTCGTCGTCGGGGCGCTCCTCCTCGCGTTCGCCGGCGGCACGGCATCCGCCGTCGCCGAGGGGGCAGGCGCCGGGCATGCCGTCAGCGACTCCTTCCGCTACGTCACCGTGCAGGCCGGGCAGTCCCTCTGGAGGCTGGCCGAGACCGTCGCGCCGAGCGCCGACCCGCGCGACGTGATCGCCGCAATCGTCAGCCTCAACCAGCTCTCCTCCGAGAACGTGCAGCCGGGCCAGCGGCTCGCGCTTCCCACGGAGTACTAGCGCCTGAGCGCGTGGATGCCCGCAACCGGGCGTCATACGGAGGCCGGGTAAGATCGAACGAGTGACCAGTCTCCAGGACCTCCCTCTTCGCGATGACCTCCGCGGTCTCACTCCCTACGGGGCACCGCAACTGCATGTTCCGGTCGCCCTCAACGTGAACGAGAACACGCACCCCATCCCGGAGCCGGTCGCCCGCGACATCGTCGCCGCGCTGGCCAGGGCGATCGAGACGGTCAACCGCTACCCCGACCGCGAGTTCACCGAACTCCGTGAGGCACTGGCCGGGTACCTCGGCCACGGACTCACCCGCGACAACATCTGGGCCGCCAACGGCTCCAACGAGGTGCTCCAGCAGGTGCTGCAGGCCTTCGGCGGTCCGGGACGCTCGGTGCTCGGCTTCGCCCCCACCTACTCGATGTACTCGATCCTCGCCGCAGG
>DHJB01000017.1:22463-25206 GCA_002404115.1 Microbacteriaceae bacterium UBA4731 | reverse complement strand
CGCACCGCACCCGACATCGTCTTCCTCTGCGCGCCGAACAACCCCACCGGCACGCCCCTGTCGCTGGAGACGATCGCGGCCGTCTACGACGCCACCGACGGAATCGTCGTCGTCGACGAGGCGTACGCCGAATTCGCCCCGGTCGGCGAGCCGACCGCGCTCACGCTGCTGCCCGGGCGGGAGCGACTCCTCGTCTCCCGCACGATGAGCAAGGCCTTCGCCTTCGCCGGCGCGCGAGTCGGCTACCTCGCCGCCGACCCGGCCGTGACGGATGCGCTGCGCCTGGTCCGCCTCCCATACCACCTGTCCGCGCTCACCCAGGCGGCGGCGTGCGCCGCCCTCGCACACACGCCCGAGATGCTCGCGATGGTCGACGACATCCGTGGCCAGCGCGACCGCCTCGTCACCGAACTCACCCGGCTCGGCTACACGCCGCACCGGAGTTCGAGCAACTTCGTGCTCTTCGGCGGGGTAGCCAACCCGCACATTACCTTCGAAGTGCTCCTCGTCGAGGGCGTCCTGATCCGCGATGTCGGCATCCCCGGCCACCTGCGTGTCACCGCGGGCACAGAGGCCGAGACGACGGCGTTCCTTGACGCCCTCGGACGCCACGGCTCGCCGAGGCCAATAAACTAGCGGTATGAGCTCCCTTTCACCGGTTACCTCCCCTCGCGTCGCCCAGCTGCAGCGGGAGACGAGCGAATCGAGCATCGACCTCTCCCTCAACCTCGACGGCACCGGCGTGAGCGACATCCAGACATCCGTGCCGTTCTACGACCACCTGCTCACCGCGTTCGCGAAGCACTCGCTCACCGACCTCACCGTGCGCGCGAAGGGCGACGTCGAGATCGACGTGCACCACACGGTCGAAGACATCGGCATCGTGCTCGGCCAGGCGATCAAGCAGGCGCTCGGCGACAAGTCCGGCATCTCCCGCTACGGCGACGCCCTCGTGCCGCTCGACGAGGCGCTCGTGCAGGCCGTCGTCGACATTTCGGGACGCCCGTACCTCGTGCACCAGGGGGAGCCGGAGGGCTTCGAGTACCACCTCATCGGCGGCCACTTCACCGGATCGATGGTGCGGCACGTCTTCGAGGCGATCACGTTCAACGCCGGCCTGACCGTGCACGTCACCGTGATGGGCGGACGTGACCCGCACCACATCGCCGAAGCCGAGTTCAAGGCGTTCGCCCGTGCGTTCCGCCAGGCGAAGGCGTTCGACCCGCTGGTGTCCGGCATCCCGTCGACCAAGGGAGCCCTATGACCTCGGTCGTCGTCTTCGACTACGGATCGGGCAACGTTCACTCCGCGGTGAAGGCCCTCGAACTGGCCGGCGCTGACGTGACGCTGACCAACGACCGCAAGACGGCGCTGGAGGCCGACGGCCTCGTCGTGCCGGGCGTCGGCGCGTTCAGCGCGGTGATGGACGCCCTGAAGGCCGTGCGCGGCGACGACATCATCGACCACCGCCTCGCCGGCGGCCGGCCGGTGCTCGGCATCTGCGTCGGCATGCAGATCATGTTCGAACACGGCGTCGAGCGCGGCATCGACACCGAAGGCCTGGGCGAGTGGCCGGGGACCGTCACCGAGCTCCGGGCGCCCGTGCTGCCGCACATGGGTTGGAACACCGTCACTCCCGACGAGAACTCCGTGCTGTTCCGCGGCCTGGAGGAGGAGCGGTTCTACTTCGTGCACTCCTACGCCGCGCAGGAATGGACCCTGGACGTCATGCCGCCGTTCCCGCGGCCGCGGCTCACCTGGGCCGAACACGGCGTGCCGTTCCTGGCCGCTGTCGAGAACGGGCCTCTCTCGGCCACCCAGTTCCACCCGGAGAAGTCCGGCGAGGCCGGCATCCGTCTGCTGACCAACTGGCTCGGCTCGCTCCGCGAGTAGATTTTTCTGTTCATTTCCGCCGCTTTTAGCGGCCGACCCCAACCCGAGGACACCCATGAGCGAGCTCACCACCACCCCGCGTCTCATTCTCCTGCCGGCCGTCGACGTCGCTGACGGTAAGGCCGTGCGCCTCACGCAGGGCGAGGCCGGCACCGAGACCAACTACGGCGACCCGGTCGACGCGGCCGCCGACTGGGCCAGCCAGGGCGCCGAGTGGATCCACCTCGTCGACCTCGACGCCGCCTTCGGGCGCGGCAACAACACGGAGGTGATCCGCAACGTCATCCGCCACGTGGGCGACGTGAACATCGAACTGTCCGGCGGCATCCGCGACGACGCGTCGCTCGAGGCTGCCCTGGGCGCCGGCGTGCGGCGGATCAACCTCGGCACCGCGGCGCTGGAAAACCCCGAGTGGGCGGCCAGCGTGATCGCGCAGCACGGAGACGCCATTGCCGTCGGCCTCGACGTGCGCGGCACCACGCTCGCCGCACGCGGCTGGACCAAAGAGGGCGGCGACCTCTGGCAGGTCCTCGAGCGCCTCGAAGACGCCGGCTGCGCCCGCTACGTGGTCACAGACGTCACCAAGGACGGCACCCTCCAGGGACCCAACATCGACCTGCTCCGCCAGGTCATGGAGCGCACCAACCGCCCGGTGGTCGCATCCGGCGGCATCTCCAGCCTCGCCGACATCGCCGCACTCCGTGAGCTCGTTCCCCTGGGGCTCGAAGGCGCAATCGTGGGCAAGGCCCTCTACGCCGGTGCGTTCACCCTCGCCGAGGCCCTGGATGTCTCGGGCGCGTAACCTCGGATCCACCGGCGAGCCGAGCGGCCCGACCGGCTCCTCCGGCCC
>DHJB01000017.1:21548-22386 GCA_002404115.1 Microbacteriaceae bacterium UBA4731 | reverse complement strand
GGCCCGACCGGTTCCTCCGGCCCGGGCGACTCGGCCGGCTCGACCGGCTCCTCCGGTCCGGGCGACTCGGCCGGGCAGCCGTGGGCCGGGCGGGAATTCCTCGCGAACGCGAGCGCCGGTGACGACGGCTCGGCGCCGCCCGAACTGATCGAGGCGCTTCGCCGGTTCCGCGCCCGTGAGGTCGGCGAGGAGAGCGTTGTTGACGCCATCCGTTCGGCGCGCCTGCTCATCCCGCTCGTGACGCTCCTCGGGGACGCGGGTGAGAACGAGCACGGCGTCACGATCGACAAGAGCCAGGAACTCTCGATCATCACCGTGGCCGGGCCGGACGGCCGGAACGTGCTCCCCGTGTTCTCCTCCGCCGCAGCCATGTCGTCGTGGAACCCCTCCGCCCGCCCGGTGCCGTCCGACGCGATCAGGGTCGCCCTCGCCGCAGCCCAGGAGAACACCGACCTCGTGGTACTCGACCCGACCGCTGACACCGAATACGTGATCCGCCGCCCGGCGCTCTGGGCGATCGCCCAGTCGACACCGTGGACGCCCAGCTACGCGAGCCGGCAGGTCGCCCAGGCCTTCGCCGACTCCATCGCGACGGAACTCTCCGTGCTCGGCGTGGAACTCGCCGCCGGAGACCCCGACGCGCGACTTGCCGGGCCGGAGCTGATCGTGCGGCTCGAACTGGTCGACGGTCTGACCCAGGCCGAACTCGACGCCACCCTCGGCCGCCTGGCCAGCCGATGGTCGGCGAGTGACGTCATCGCGACCGCGGTCGACTCCCTCCGCGTGCAGCTCGTCGCCTCGGCGTGAGAGTGCTCTCTGCCTGACGTGTCCTCTGCCT
>DHJB01000017.1:20339-21453 GCA_002404115.1 Microbacteriaceae bacterium UBA4731 | reverse complement strand
CTGCCTGACGTGGCCTCTGCCTGAAAGTCCGCAGTGCCGATTGTCGGCGGAGTCGGGGAAGATGGGCACATGAACGACGTGCTCGCGCGCTTCTCCCCGGCCACCCGGGCGTGGTTCCGGGAGGCATTTGCCGCGCCCACCGCGGCGCAGCTGGGGGCCTGGGATGCCATTTCCCGAGGCTCGCACGCACTGGTCGTGGCGCCGACCGGGTCTGGAAAGACCCTCGCCGCGTTCCTCTGGGCCATCGACCGGCTCGCGACGCCGGCCCCGCCCGCGGCTGGAGCCGCGTCCACCGCGCCCGCCGCGTCCGTGCCGAGGACCCGGGTGCTCTACATCTCCCCGCTCAAGGCCCTCGGCGTCGACGTCGAACGCAACCTCCGCGCCCCGCTCGTCGGGATCACCCAGGCCGCGGCGCGGCTGGGGTCCGAACCGCCGCACGTGAGCGTCGGCGTGCGCTCCGGCGATACCCCGGCGGCCGACCGGCGGGCGCTCGTGAAGACGCCGCCGGACATCCTGATCACCACGCCCGAGTCGCTCTTCCTCATGCTCACCTCCGCCGCACGCGACTCCCTGCGGAATGTCGACACCGTCATCGTCGACGAGATCCACGCGGTGGCCGCCACCAAACGCGGGGCACACCTGGCCGTCTCCCTCGAGCGGCTCGACGCCCTGCTGGCGAAGCCGGCGCAGCGGATCGGACTCTCCGCCACCGTGCGTCCGCACAGCGAGGTGGCCCGGTTCCTCGGCGGCGCCGCACCGGTCGAGATCGTCGCGCCGGCCTCGAGCAAACGATTCGACCTGCGCGTGGTGGTCCCCGTCGAGGACATGAGCCGGCTCGGCGCCGCGCCGCCCCGCGAGGGCATGGCCAGCGAGGGCGGGCCGCGTGAGGGATCGGCGGCATCCGTTCCCCAGACCGGGTCGATCTGGCCGCACGTCGAGGAGGCGATCGTCGACCAGGTGCTCGCACACACCTCCTCGATCGTGTTCGCGAACTCCCGGCGTCTGGCCGAGCGGCTGACCGCGCGCTTCAACGAGATCTACGCCGAACGGATGGCGTCCGCCGAGGAGGCAGTATCCGTCACGGCTGCGGCATCCGTCACGACCGCGGTATCCG
>DHJB01000017.1:19589-20209 GCA_002404115.1 Microbacteriaceae bacterium UBA4731 | reverse complement strand
GAGCCGCTGCTCGCGCGCGCCCACCACGGCTCGGTGAGCAAGGACCAGCGGGCGATCATCGAGGACGACCTGAAGTCAGGGCGGCTGCGCTGCGTGGTCGCCACCTCCAGCCTGGAACTCGGCATCGACATGGGCGCCGTCGACCTGGTCGTGCAGGTGGAGTCGCCGCCGTCGGTCGCGAGCGGGCTGCAGCGTGTCGGGCGCGCCGGGCACCAGGTCGGCGAGGTTTCGCGGGGCGTGATCTACCCCAAGCACCGGGCCGACCTCATCCACGCCGCCGTCGCCGCCGAACGCATGGTCGCCGGACTGATCGAGTCGCTCGCCGTGCCGACGAACCCGCTCGACATCCTCGCCCAGCAGACCGTGGCGGCGACCGCGCTCGAACCCATCGACGCCGAGGAGTGGTTCGACACCGTGCGCCGGAGCGCGCCGTTCCAGACGCTGCCCCGGTCGGCCTACGAGGCGACCCTCGACCTGCTCGCCGGCCGGTACCCGTCCGACCAGTTCGCCGAGCTGCGCCCGCGCATCGTCTGGGACCGCTCGCAGGGAACGCTGACCGGCCGGCCCGGCGCGCAGCGGCTCGCAGTGACGAGCGGCGGCACGATCCCCGACCGCGGCCT
>DHJB01000017.1:10468-19462 GCA_002404115.1 Microbacteriaceae bacterium UBA4731 | reverse complement strand
ACCGGCCGGCGCGTCGGCGAACTCGACGAGGAGATGGTCTACGAGTCCCGGGTCGGCGACGTCTTCGCGCTCGGCGCGACCAGCTGGCGCATCCAGGAGATCACCCACGACCGCGTGATCGTCACGCCCGCATTCGGCGAGCCCGGGCGGCTGCCGTTCTGGAAGGGCGACGGCCTCGGCCGCCCGGCCGAGCTGGGCCGGGCGATCGGCGCGTTCGTGCGCGAAGTATCGGCCGGATCCCCGGTGGAGGCCCGCGCAAGGTGCGCCGCCGCCGGGCTCGACGAACGCGCGGTCAGCAACCTGCTCGCCTTCCTCGACGAGCAGCGAGCCGCCACCCGGTACCTGCCCACCGACCGTACCCTCGTCGTCGAACGGTTCCGCGACGAACTGGGGGACTGGCGCGTCGTGCTGCATTCCCCGTTCGGCATGACCGTGCACGCGCCCTGGGCGCTCGCCGTCGGCGCCCGGGTGCGCGAACGCTACGGGCTCGACGGCGCCTGCCTGGCCAGCGACGACGGGATCGTCGTGCGCATCCCCGACACCGAGGCAGAGCCGCCGGGCAGCGAGCTGTTCGTGTTCGACCCGGAGGAGCTCGAGCAGCTGGTGACCGAGGAGGTGGGCGGCTCTGCGCTGTTCGCCTCCCGGTTCCGAGAATGCGCCGCCCGAGCCCTGCTCCTCCCGCGCTACGACCCGGGCCGGCGGTCGCCGCTGTGGCAGCAACGCCAGAAGGCCTCGCAGCTGCTCGACGTCGCCCGCACCTTCCCGACCTTCCCGATCATCCTCGAGACCGTGCGCGAGTGCCTCCAGGACGTGTACGACCTGCCCGCGCTGACGGCCCTTGCCCGCGAGATCGCCGCCCGGTCGGTGCGCCTGGTCGAAACGACGACGGATGCCGCGAGCCCGTTTGCGAGCACCCTCCTGTTCGGCTACGTCGCCGCGTTCATGTACGAGGGGGACTCCCCGCTGGCCGAGCGCCGGGCAACCGCGCTTTCGATCGATTCGGCCCTGCTGGCCGAACTGCTCGGTCGGGTGGAGCTGCGGGAACTGCTCGACCCTGCCGTGATGGAGCTCACCGATCTGGAGCTGCAACGGCTTGCCGAGGGCCGGCAGGCGAGGGGGATCGAGGGCGTCGCCGACCTGCTCCGCGGACTCGGTCCGTTGACGGTCGACGAGGTGGCCGTGCGCCTGGAACCGGATGCCGCGACCGCGACCCACGAACCGGACGCGGCGCCCGCGCCCGCGCCCGCGCCTACGATCGCGACCGCTGCTTCGGCGGAGGCGCACCTCACGGCCCTCGTCGCCGCCCGTCGGGCCATCCGCACCAGCTATGCCGGGCGCGAGTGGTGGGCGGTCATCGAAGACGCGAGCCGCCTGCGGGACGCGCTCGGCGTTCCGCTGCCGATGGGCATCCCCGACGCCTTCACCGAGTCCGTCGCCGACCCGCTGGGCGACCTCGTCAGCCGGTATGCGCGCACCCACGGACCGTTCACCGCCGGGGACGTGGCCGCACGGTTCGGCCTCGGCACCGCGGTGGCGCTGGTCGCGCTGCGCCGGCTCGCCGACGCGCGCCGCCTCGTCGAGGGCGAGTTCCGCCCGGCCGGCACCGGCAGCGAGTGGTGCGACGCCGAGGTGCTGCGACGCCTGCGCCGGCGGTCCCTGGCCGCGCTCCGGCACGAGGTCGAACCGGTCGACCAGACCACCCTCGGCCGCTTCCTGCCCGCGTGGCAACACGTGGGCGGCCGGCTGCGCGGAGTCGACGGCGTCGCATCCGTGATTGAACAGCTGGAGGGCGTGCGGATCCCGGCCTCGGCCTGGGAGTCGCTCATCCTCCCGGCCAGGATCGCCGCGTACACGCCGGCGATGCTCGATGAGCTCACCGCGACCGGCGAGGTGCTCTGGGCAGGCTCCGGCACCCTCGCCGGCAATGACGGCTGGATCAGCCTGCACCTGGCCGAAACGGCGCCGCTCACCCTGCCGCCGCCGATCGACCGGGAAACCACGCCGCTGCAGCGGGAGGTCCTGGCGACGCTGGCCGGCGGGGGAGCGTTCTTCTTCCGCCAGCTCGCGGATGCCGTCGGCAGCCAGGACGACACCGAACTCGCCGCTGCCCTCTGGGACCTGGTCTGGTCGGGACTGATCGGCAACGACACCTTCGCGCCCGTGCGCTCGCTCATCTCGGGCGGGCGCACGGCGCACAAGCCGGCCAGGTCGGCGCCCCGGGCCCGGCTGCACGGGGGCCGCGCCTTCGCCAGGCCCAAGCTGCCCAGCCGGAGTGGTCCGCCCACCGTGTCCGGGCGCTGGTCGATTCTTCCGGTGGCCGACGACTCGCCCACCCGGCGGGCGCACGCGCTCGCCGAGACCCTGCTCGAACGCTACGGCGTTGTGACCCGGGGATCCGTCATGAGCGAGGGCGTGCCAGGCGGCTTCGCCCTTGTCTACCGCACCCTCAGCGGCTTCGAGGAGACCGGGCACGCTCGCCGAGGCTATTTCGTCGAGGGACTCGGGGCCGCCCAGTTCGCCACCGCCGGCACAATCGATCGCCTGCGCTCGTTCACGTCATTCGCAGCGGACGGCAGCGGCGGCGGTGGTGACCGCGCGGCCGGCTCCGACGGTTCGGGCCACGCGGCTCGCACCGTCGTCACCCTCGCCGCGACCGACCCGGCCAATCCGTACGGCGCCATGCTGCCGTGGCCGCCCCTGCCCGAGGGAACCGGACATCGCCCCGGCCGGAAGGCGGGCGCCCTGGTCGTGCTCGTCGACGGCGCCCTCGTGCTGTACGTGGAACGCGGCGGCAAGAGCATGCTCGCATTCGGGCCCGCCGATGTGTCCAGAACAGAGTCTGAGTCTGAGTCCGGTGCCGTTGCCCGCGCACATGTGGCCGCGGTAGCCGAGGCCGCCGACAGCGACGAGGTCCTCCGTGCCGCGGCGCAGTCCCTGGCCGCGGTCGTCACGGGCGGCAAGGTCGAGAAGCTCGCCGTCCAGAGCGTCAACGGCGAGTTCGTGGTCGGCACCGCCGTGGGCGCCGCGCTGCAGGCCGCCGGGTTCGGCGTGACGCCGCAGGGGCTGAGGCTCCGTGCCTGAGGGCGACACCGTCTTCCGCGCCGCGCGCACCCTCGACCAGGCTCTGCACGGTGAACTGCTGACCGTCTGCGACATCCGTGTCCCGGCATTCGCGATCGTCGACCTGGCCGGCCAGCGGATGCACGAGGTGGCGAGCCGCGGCAAGCACCTGCTGATGCGCGTGGGCGACGCGAGCATCCACTCCCACCTGAAGATGGAGGGTTCCTGGCATCTCTACCGGCACGGAACCCGGTGGCGCCGGCCCGCCTTCCAGGCCAGGGCCGTGCTCGAGACGGCCGACTGGGTGGCCGTCGGCTTCGAACTCGGGCTGCTCGAGGTGGTACCGCGCGCCGGCGAGGCCGAGCTGCTCGACTACCTCGGGCCCGACCTGCTCGGTGCCGACTGGGACGCCGACGAGGCCGTGCGGCGCATCCGGTCGGAGCCCGAGCGGCCGATCGCCGTGGCCCTCGCCGACCAAAGCAACCTGGCCGGGCTCGGCAACGAATACGTGAACGAACTGTGCTTCCTCCGCGGGCTCCTGCCCACCCGCCCGGTGGCCGAGGTGACGGATGTCCCGGCGCTGGTCGCCCTCGCGCACCGGCTCATCCTCGCGAACCGCGACCGGAACGAGCGCACGACGACCGGCAACACCCGGCGAGGGGCGCGGAGCTGGGTGTTCTCGCGTGACGGGCAGGCCTGCCGGCGTTGCGGCACGCGCATCGAGCGCGGCCGCCTCGGTCGTAACGACCTCGAACTCCGGAACACCTTCTGGTGCCCACGCTGCCAGACGTAGCCCCGAGGTCTTGGTCGCCCGGCGGAAACGGGAGGGCCGGCGAAGCCTACGCTGTCGGCATGGGCATCACGTTGGCAGCGGCAGCGGTCGTCACGGATGAGCACGGCCGGTTCCTCCTGGTGCTGCGGGCCAGGCCGCCGGAGGCCGGGCGATGGACGGTCCCGGGCGGGAAGGCGGTCCCCGGTGAGACCCTCGCCGCCGCGGCCGAGCGGGAGGTCCAGGAGGAAACCGGCGTCACTGTGCGGATCGGGCGGGAGCTCGGCACGCTCGACCGGCCCGACGGCACAGGCGGCATCTACGAGATCCACGATTTCGCCGCCGAGTATGTCAGCGGCGAGGTTGTCGCCGGAGACGACGCCGCCGACGCGCGCTGGTTCACTCCGGCCGAGGTCGCCGCGCTGCCCCTAACGCGGGACCTGCTCGGCGCACTCACGCGCTACGGCGTGTATCCCTGAAGCACCTGAGCAAGCAGCCCGGCAGCGGCCCGGGTAGCGAAAACCGGATGCGAGTCGGGAGACCCTCATTTCCGTCCTGTTCTCGATGACACACGTGCCATTCATCCTGTTTGGGCTACCGGCTCGGATTCACCCCCTCCTCGCGAAACCGCAGTTGTGCGCGTTAAGAGGGCGTTTAGTGACCACAAGTGCAGTCTCGTGGAAGGACGTGGGCGCGTGGAGCTACGCGGCGGGGCCCCAGATCCATCTATTCCCCCCGTTTGTGCATGCATACGGCCGCGAGTGAGCAGTTTCGGCGGTTCCCACGGGTGGTTTACCGCCAAAACTGCTCACTCGCGGAAAGACAACGCGCGCAGTACTAGTTGACCGGGCCGGTGTACTTCTCGCCGGGGCCCTGGCCGATCGGGTCGGGGATGGCGGATGCCTCGCGGAACGCGAGTTGCAGGGAGCGGAGGCCGTCGCGCAGGCTGCGGGCGTGCATGTCGGAGATGTCGGGGGCGGATGCCGTGACCAGGCCGGCGAGGGCCGTGATCAGCTTGCGGGCCTCGTCGAGGTCCGTCTGGGTTTCCGGGTCGTCGGCCAGGCCACACTTGACCGCCGAGGCGCTCATCAGGTGCACCGCTGCGGTCGTGATGATCTCCACCGCGGCGACGTCGGCGATGTCCCGGGTGGCCTGCGTGGCGTCATCCTGGTCGTATGTGTTATTCACTGCATTCCTCTGTTAGACTCATCCGGGCTCCGAGACATTAGTCTCGGTACGAAAGTGGATAATCTCCCACCCGCGCTTGACCGCTTCATTAAGGTTACCGGGTAGTTTGCACTCCGCCGTCGCGGCGCTGGTCCCCAGCATTGCGAAGGTAGACAGGGTGTAGGTGCGTAGTTTGTGAACGATTTCGCGAGCGACGCACGTGATTTTTCTCTCTTCGTCTCCGGGCGGCATCCGTCGCCCGTCTGTAGCCACGATGTTTGAGAAAGAGGAGCGACGCATCAGCGATCCCCGTACAAATGACCGTATCCGCGTCCCCGAAGTTCGTCTCGTTGGTCCCAACGGCGAACAGGTTGGGGTCGTGGCGATTGATGTTGCCCTGCGTCTGGCGCAGGATGCAGACCTGGACCTTGTCGAGGTTTCCCCCGACTCCAAGCCGCCGGTTGCCAAGATCATGGACTACGGCAAGTTCAAGTACGAGGCTGCGCAGAAGGCCAAGGAGGCCAGGCGCAACCAGGCGAACACGATCCTTAAAGAGGTTCGTTTCCGCCTCAAGATTGATAAGCACGACTACGAGACCAAGCGCAAGCGCGCCGAAGGCTTCCTGAAGGCCGGCGACAAGGTCAAGGCCATGATTTTGTTCCGTGGTCGTGAGCAGTCCCGTCCCGACCAGGGCGTACGTCTGCTTCAAAGATTTGCCGAGGATGTCGCGGAATTCGGTTCGGTCGAATCGAGCCCGACAATCGACGGACGAAACATGGTCATGGTCATTGGTCCTCTGAAGAACAAGTCAGAGGCCAAGGCGGAGGCTAATGCACATCGGGCTGCCGATAAGGCAGCGAAACAGGAGGAAAAAAATGCCTAAGATGAAGACCCACTCCGGGACGAAGAAGCGCTTCAAGGTCACCGGTACCGGCAAGATCATGAAGCAGCAGGCCGGTATGCGTCACAACCTTGAGGTCAAGTCGACCAAGCGCAAGTCGCGCCTCAACACCGACCAGGTGCTGGCCAAGTCGGACACCAAGGTCATCAAGAAGCTTCTCGGTCTCTAGACCGCGTATCCCGTAAGGAACCAGGAAAATGGCAAGAGTAAAGAGGGCCGTCAACGCCCACAAGAAGCGTCGCGTCATTCTCGAGCGCGCCGCGGGTTACCGCGGTCAGCGTTCGCGTCTGTACCGTAAGGCCAAGGAGCAGGTCACTCACTCCCTCGTCTACAGCTACCGTGACCGCCGTGCACGCAAGGGTGACTTCCGTCGCCTGTGGATCCAGCGCATCAACGCTGCGTCCCGCGCGAACGGCCTGACCTACAACCGTCTGATCCAGGGCCTCGCCCTGGCCGGCGTTGGAGTCGACCGTCGCATCCTGGCCGACCTGGCCGTCAACGAGCCCGCCACCTTCGCGGCCCTCGTCGAATCCGCCAAGAGCGCCCTTCCCGCCGACACCTCTGCGCAGAAGGCCGTCGCCAAGGCGTAGGTTCCACAGCACAATCCGCGGGAGCGGGCGACCTGGTCGCCCGCTCCCGTTCTGCATCTAAGCTGGACACATGCTTGAAAATCCCCGATCTCCGCGCGTGCGGGCCGTTGCAAACCTTTCGAAGCGCAGCGCGCGGGATGAATCGGGGCTATTCCTCCTCGAGGGGCCGCAGGCCGTTTCAGAGGCACTGACTTACCGGTCTGAACTCGTCGTGGAGCTGTTCGCCACGCCGACCGCCCTCGACCGCTACACCAACATCGCCGAGGCCGCGGTTGACGCCGGCGTCGACGTCGAATTCGTCTCAGAGCAGGTGCTCGAGGCGATGGCCGACACGGTCACCCCGCAGGGCTTCGTGGCCGTCTGCCACCAGTTCCCCACGTCCGTCAAGGACATCTTCGCCGCCAAGCCGAAGCTCATCGCCATCCTCGAAGAGGTGCGCGACCCCGGCAACGCCGGCACGATCATCAGGGCAGCGGATGCAGCGGGAGCGGACGCCGTCATCCTCACGGGTCGCAGCGTCGACCTGTACAACCCCAAGGTCGTTCGTTCGTCTACCGGGTCGATCTTCCACCTCCCGGTCGCCGTCAGCGCCACCCTCGAAGACGTTCGCGGCCGCGCGCAGATGGCCGGCCTCCAGGTGATCGCCGCCGACATCGCCGGTGAAGACCTGCTCGCCGCACGCAACGAAGGCGTCCTGAAGGCCCCGACCGCGTGGCTGTTCGGCAACGAAGCACGCGGACTGACCGAAGAAGACCTCAAGGGAGCCGACCGCGTCATCAGCGTGCCGATCTACGGCCACGCCGAATCGATGAACCTGGCCACCGCTGCATCCGTCTGCCTCTACGAGAGCGCATTCTCGCAGCGCAGCTGACCGTGCGACGCAACAAAATCCTCGTCATCTCGGCGATGGTTGTCGTCGGTGCGATCGCGCTCAGCGCGTGCGCCGACTCGGGCTCGCGGGTGCCGGCAGCCGCGCCCGCCGCAGTGGCGTCCGCTTTTGCCGTCGGCAGCACGATGACGAAGCTCAGCAAGGCGGGGAAGATCACCATCGGAACGGACTTCGACGCGCCGTTCTTCGGGCTCGCCGGGCCGGATCGGATTCCGATCGGGTTCGAGGTGGATATCGCCAAGCGCGTGGCGGCCGAGCTCGGTATCAAGCCCCGGAACATCACCTGGGTCGAAGCCATCCCGTCCAACCGGGAACGGCTCATTGAGGATGGGACGGTCGACCTCGTGGTGGCGACCTACACGATCACCGACGCGCGCAAGCAGCTGGTCTCCTTCGCGGGCCCGTACTACGAAGCCGACCAGGACCTGATGGTGCTCGCCGGCAATCCGGCGAACATCACCGGCGCCGACGACCTCGCCGGCAAACCGGTCTGCACAGTGAGCGGTTCGACCTCGCAGGCACACATCGAGGCCTTCACGACGAAGGTTCTCGCCGTCGACACGTACTCGGCCTGCCTGGCTCCGCTGCGCTCGGGGGAGGTCGTCGCCATCACCACCGACAACGTCGTGCTGGCCGGGCTCGCCGACCAGAATTCAGGCGAGTTCGAGGTGCTCGACAAGCCGTTCACCACGGAACCGTACGGCATCGGGCTCGCCAGGGGCGACAGCGCGTTCCGCGGCTTCCTCAACGACGTCCTCGACGAGTCGTTCGCCGACGGCTCCTGGGCGGCAGCCTGGAAGGCCACGGGTGGCACGGTGCTCGAAACGCCCCTTCCCCCGGCCCTCGACCGTTACTAGCCGTTCCCTTGCCCTCGCAGGGCACCTGACGGTTGCAAGCTGATGGTTACAAATGAGTAAACCTCGCGGCGCGGTGGTTCACCGGACACGCGTCCTGCCCTAGGTTGGGGGGTATGGAGCCTACAGATCCCTCGCCGGCTACGTCGAACATCACCGTGCGCCGCGGCCAGCCGCTCGTCGTCGTGAAAGACGTGAACAAGCACTACGGAGAACTGCACGTTCTCAAAAACATCAACGCGGTGGTGAACCGCGGCGAGGTCGTCGTCGTCATCGGTCCCAGCGGATCCGGCAAGTCAACGCTGTGCCGCGCGATCAACCGGCTCGAGACAATCGACTCCGGCGTCATCACGATCGACGGTGTGGCGCTGCCGGCCGAGGGGAAGGCCCTCGCCCACCTTCGCGCCGACGTGGGCATGGTCTTCCAGGCCTTCAACCTCTTCGCGCACAAGACGGTTCTCGAAAACGTGACTCTGGGCCCCATCAAAGTGCGCGGGATGTCGAAGGCCGAGGCCGAGGAGCGCGCGATGGCGCTGCTCGAACGCGTGGGGGTGGCGAACCAGGCGAAAAAGATGCCGGCCCAGCTCTCCGGCGGTCAGCAGCAGCGCGTCGCCATTGCCCGGGCCCTGGCGATGGAGCCCAAACTCATCCTTCTCGACGAGCCGACCAGCGCGCTCGACCCGGAGATGATCAACGAGGTGCTCGAGGTCATGATCGACCTCGCCAACGAGGGGATGACCATGATCGTCGTCACGCACGAGATG
>DHJB01000017.1:3627-10351 GCA_002404115.1 Microbacteriaceae bacterium UBA4731 | reverse complement strand
GTCACGCACGAGATGGGCTTCGCCCGCAAGGCCGCCAACCGGGTGATCTTCATGGCCGAGGGCGAAATCGTCGAGGAAGCCACCCCGGAGCAGTTCTTCACTAATCCCCAGAGCGGGAGAGCGAAGGAATTCCTCTCCAAGATACTTGCCCACTAACCGGTGAGCAGGACTACACAGCAGCCAGGAGGAAACCATGAGACTCAATAAAGGTCTAGTGATCTCAGCTATTGCGCTCGTGAGCGTACTCACGCTCAGCGCATGCACCGACTCGGGCGCGAAATCGCCCTCAGGCCCCGTCGCGGTGGCACCCACGTTTGCGCCGGGCACCACAATGGCCAAACTGAGCAAGGCCGGGAAGATCACGATCGGCACCAAGTTCGACCAGCCGCTCTTCGGTCTCAAGGGACCCGAAGGCACGCCGGTCGGCTTCGACGTTGAAATCGGCAAGATGATCGCCGCGAAGCTCGGCATCAAGCCCGAGAACATCGAGTGGACCGAGACGGTGTCGGCCAACCGTGAGCCGTTCATCCAGAACGGGCAGGTCGACCTCGTCGTGGCGACCTACACGATCAACGACGAGCGCAAGAAGGTCGTTTCCTTCGCCGGCCCGTACTACCAGGCAGGCCAGGACCTGCTGGTGCTCGCCGGGAATCCCGACAAGATCACCGGCCCGAAAGACCTCGCCGGTAAGGCCGTCTGCACCGTGAGCGGCTCGACCTCTGAGAAGAACATCAAGGCGTACACCACCAATATTCTCGCCACCGATACGTACTCCAACTGCCTGGGGCCGCTGCGCAGCGGCCAGGTCGCGGCCGTGACCACCGACAACGTGATCCTGGCCGGCCTGGCCGACCAGAACTCGGGTGAGTTCGAGGTCGTTGGCAAACCGTTCACGAAGGAGCCCTACGGCGTCGGCCTCAAGAAGGACGACACCGCTTTCCGCAACTTCATCAACGACGTGCTCGAGGCATCGTACAAGGATGGCTCGTGGGCCGCGGCCTGGAAGGCGACCGCCGGCAAGGTGCTCGAGACGCCGAAGCCGCCCGCAGTCGACCGTTACTAACCGCTGAAGCAGAGGGGGCCCATCCGTAACCCGGACGGGCCGCCCTCGCTCGCATCACGCAAGACATCACAGAAGAAGAGGAGGTGAGTTGTGGACGCAGTCATCGACAACCTGCCCGTGTTCCTGAGGGGCTTCGGCAACACGCTGGCCCTGCTCGGCCTGGCCGGAACCGGGGCGCTCGTGCTCGGCGTCATCGTCGCCACGTTGCGCATCTCGCCGGTGGCATCGTTCCGCGGCGCCGCCACCGTCTACACCGAACTCGTGCGGAACACGCCGCTGACCCTGATCCTGTTCTTCTGCGCCTTTCTCCTGCCGTACCTTCAGTTCTCACCCGGATACTTCCCGCTGGCCCTGATCGGCCTCACCGTCTATACCTCGCCCTTCGTCGCCGAGGCGCTGCGCTCCGGAGTGAACGGGGTGCACATCGGCCAGGCGGAGGCGGCTCGGAGCATCGGCCTCACCTTCGGCCAGACGCTGTCCCTGGTGATCATGCCGCAGGCGATCCGGATGGTCGTCCCGCCCCTGATCAACGTGCTCATTGCGCTGACCAAGAACACCTCGGTCGCGGGCGCATTCTTCGTCTTCGAGCTGTTCGGAGCCGCGCGCCAGGTCACCAATGACAGAGGCGACGAGGTGCTTGCGATCCTGCTCGCCGTTGCCGCGTTCTACCTGCTGATCACGATTTCCCTCGGTCTGATCGCCGGCAGAGTCGAACAGAAAGTGGCGGTTCTCCGATGACCTCGGTCCTCTACGATGCTCCCGGTCCCCAGGCCAGGGCGCGGTCCCGCGCCATGTCGGTCGTCGGGGCGGTCCTGATCGCTGCCGGCCTGGTCTGGCTCATCCTGGCGCTGGGTGCCCCCAAGACGAGCGCCAACGGGGCCGTGCAGCCCGGCCTGTGGGATGCGACGCGTTGGGACGTGTTCACGGACCTGCAGGTGTGGCGGTCGCTGGGGCAGGGGGCGCTCGCGACCCTGTCGATGGCCGGTGTGGCCGCCGTCATCGCCCTCGCGCTGGGCGTGCTGTTCTCCTTCGGCCGCGCGTCGGACAACGCCTGGATCCGGATTCCGACGACGGTCGTGCTCGAATTTGTCCGCGGCATGCCGGTGCTGCTGATGATGCTCTTCATCCTCCTCGTCTTCTCGACCGGTTCGTACTGGGCCGGCGTCGCCGCACTCGGGGTGTACAACGGCGCGATCATCGGCGAGGCGCTGCGCGCGGGGATCAAGGCGTTGCCGCGGGGCCAGCGCGAGGCGGGCCTGGCGATCGGCCTGACCCCGATCGCGACGCGGTTCCAGATCGAGTTCCCCCAGGCGTTCCGCCAGATGCTGCCGATCATCATCGCCCAGCTCGTCGTTCTCCTCAAGGACACCTCGCTCGCCTACGTGGTCGGCTACAGCGAGCTCCTGCGCACGGGCGTCAAGAACCTGTCCGACTTCTTCGGAAACCGGTACTCGTTCTCGTTCTTCTTCGTGGTGCTCGCGATCTACCTCACGATGAACCTCCTGCTCTCCTGGCTGGCCCGCCTCATCGCTCGCCGCACCGGGTCCAGGGCCGGCGGCGTGACGCCTGCGGTCAAGCCGCCCTCGACGAAGCCCACGGATCCCGAGCTGGTCTTCCCCGGAGCGGTGGGCGCCCAGATGGGCGGAGGCGGCGGAGGCGTCCAGGCCCACTAAACTTGTGCCTTGTGCCTGACCCCACTGAGATCTCCGAATCCGTCGTGAGCGCGGCCATCGACGCCGCACTCGCCGCCATCGCCGCCGCACGCGACTCCGCTGCCCTGAAGCAGGTGCGCGCAGAGCACGTCGGTGAGGCATCCGTGCTCGCCCGGCTGAACGCCCTCATGCGCAGTGTGCCAGGCGACCAGAAGGCCGCTGCAGGGAAGCTCCTCGGCCAGGCCAAGGCCAGGGTCACCCAGGCACTCGCGGCCCGCGAGGCCGCGATCACCGAGGCCGAGGTCACGGCTCAGCTCGCCGCCGAGACGGTGGATGTCACCGCCGCAGCGTCGACCTGGCACCCGGGGGCGCGGCATCCGCTCACCCTCCTGCAGGAGCGCATCGCCGACGTCTTCGTCGGGATGGGCTGGGAGGTCGCCGAGGGTCCTGAGCTCGAAAGCGAATGGTTCAACTTCGACGCGCTCAACTTCGACGAAGACCACCCCGCGCGTGCCATGCAGGACACCTTCTTCATCGAGCCGACGAACGCGCACCTCGTGCTTCGCACCCACACCTCGCCCGTGCAGTTGCGCGCACTGCTGTCCCGCGAGCTTCCGGTGTACGTCGTCGCGCCCGGCCGCGTGTTCCGCACCGACGAGCTCGACGCCACACACACGCCCGTGTTCCACCAGATCGAGGGCATCGCCATCGACAAGGGGCTCACGATGGCGCACCTGCGCGGAACGCTCGACCACTTCGTCAAGGCCATGTTCGGCGAAGAGGCCAGGGTTCGCCTGCGCCCCAACTACTTCCCGTTCACCGAGCCGAGCGCCGAACTCGACCTCTGGCACCCGACGTTCAAGGGCGGCGCACGCTGGATCGAGTGGGGCGGCTGCGGGATGGTGAACGCCAATGTGCTGCGTTCGGCCGGCATCGACCCCGACGTGTACTCCGGTTTCGCGTTCGGAGTCGGCGTCGAACGAGCCCTGATGTTCCGAAATGATGTGAAGGATATGCGCGACATGGTCGAGGGCGATGTTCGATTCAGCCAGCAGTACGGGATGACCGTCTGATGCGCGTTCCATTGAGCTGGCTCGGCGAGTACGTCGACCTGGAACCCGGCACGACTCCCGAAGACGTGCACGCCGCCCTCGTCAGCGTCGGCCTCGAAGAGGAAGACATCCACCGGTTCGAGCTGACCGGCCCGATCGTCGTCGGCGAGGTGCTCTCCGTCGAGCCCGAGCCCCAGACGAACGGCAAGACCATCAACTGGTGCCAGGTGCGCGTCGCGCCCGGCGACGAGACGGCAGCCGACGGCGGCCCGGCCATCCACGGCGTCGTCTGCGGAGCCCACAACTTCGTCGTCGGCGACAAGGTCGTGGTGACCCTGCCCGGCGCCGTGCTGCCCGGCCCGTTCCCGATCGCGGCCCGCAAGACCTACGGCCACGTCTCCGACGGCATGATCGCCTCCGCACGTGAACTCGGCCTCGGCGACGACCACGAGGGCATCCTGGTCCTCGGCACGCTGGGGCTCGACGCACCGGTGGGCACGGATGCGATCAGCCTGCTCGGTCTGGACGACGCGGCCGTCGAAGTCAACGTCACCCCCGACCGTGGCTATGCCTTCTCGATCCGCGGGATCGCCCGCGAGTACTCGCACGCGACCGGCGCCACCTTCCGCGACCCGGCCCTGTCGGTGCCGCCCGT
Source organism: Microbacteriaceae bacterium UBA4731 (assembly GCA_002404115.1). Next base: position 5,929 of record DHJB01000017.1, on the reverse strand, counting down.
CGTGACGGCGTCCGAGTTCCCGGTCACGATCGACGACCAGGCACCGATCCGCGGGCGCGTCGGCGCGAGCGTGTTCGTCACGCGTGCCGTGCGCGGCGTCGACCCGACCCGGCCGTCTCCGGCCTGGCTGATCGCCCGGCTCAAGCTCGCCGGCATCCGGTCGATCTCGCTGATCGTCGACGTGACCAACTACGTGATGCTCGAGCTCGGCCAGCCGATCCACGGCTACGACCTCGACAAGCTTCGCGGCGGCATCACCGTGCGGCGCGCGCACAGGGGCGAGAAGCTCACGACCCTCGACGACGTGACTCGCAACCTCAACCCGGAGGACCTGCTGATCACCGACGAGTCCGCCTCGATCGGCCTGGCCGGTGTGATGGGCGGCCAGACCACCGAGATCGGCGCCACGACGAGGAACGTGCTGATCGAGGCCGCGAACTTCGACCCGGTGTCGATCGCGCGCACCGCCCGCCGGCACAAGCTGCCGAGCGAGGCATCCAAGCGCTTCGAACGCGGAGTCGACCCGGCCGTGGCCGTCGTTGCCGCCGCCCGCGTGGTGCAGCTGCTCGTCGAACTCGCCGGGGGAGTCGCCGACGACCTCGGCTCGCTCCACGACGCGACCCCCGACGCCGTGCCGATCGACCTCCCGACCGGCTTCATCTCCGGCCTGATCGGCCTCGAGTACACCCGCGAGGAGGTGCGCACCTCCCTCGCCGAGATCGGCGCGTCGCTCGCGGAGACCGCCACGGGCCTCGCCGCCACCCCGCCGAGCTGGCGCCCCGACCTCACCGACAAGTGGACCCTCGCCGAGGAGGTCGCCCGCATCGTCGGCTACGACCGCATCCCGTCGGTGCTGCCCGTCGCGCCTCCCGGCCGCGGCCTCACCCTGGCGCAGTCCCTGCGCCGCGCGGTCGCCGACACCCTGGCCGCCACCGGCCACACGGAGGTGCTGGCCTACCCGTTCGTGTCGGAGAAGGCCAACAACCTGTTTGGACTCGCATCCGCCACGAGTGTTCCGCAGATCAAGGTCGCCAACCCGCTCGACGGGGAGGCGCCGTTCCTGCGCACCTCGATCCTGCCCGGACTGCTGCAGATCGCGCACCGCAACCGCTCGCGCGGGCTGACCGACCTTGCCATCTTCGAGCAGGGGCTCGTGTTCCGCCCGGAGGCCGGCGTGGTCTACGGCGGCGCCATCGTGCCGCCCGGCGCCGTGCGCCCGAGCGCCCGGCTCGAGGCGACCCTCAACGCGGGAATCCCGCCGCAGCCGGTGTCGCTGGGCGTCGTGCTGATCGGGCACACCGTTCGGCACCAGCCCGGACTGCCCGCAGTGGCCGCCGGCTGGCAGGACGCCCTCGCCGCGGTGCGCCAGGTCGCGCTCGCGTCCGGCGTCGACATCCGGGTTCGCCAGGGCTCGCACCAGGCCATGCACCCCGGCCGCACGGCCGAACTGTTCGTGACGACGGATGCCGGGGATCTGCCCGTCGGTTTCGCCGGCGAACTGCTCCCGGCCGTCGCCCGCGACTTCGACCTGCCGTCGGTCGTCGCGGTCGCCGAGATCAACCTGTCCGCCGTGATCGGTCAGGCGGGCCGCGGGATCACCGCCACGCCGATCGGCAGCATGCCGGCCGCGACCCAGGATCTCTCGCTCGTGGTTGATGCCAGCGTGCCGGCCGGCGACGTGCTCGCCTCCGTCGCGGCCGGCGGCGGGGTGCTCCTCGAGAGCGCCGAGCTCGTCGACGACTACCGCGGCACCGGCGTCCCGTCCGGCCGCAAGTCGCTGACCTTCGCGCTGCGCTTCCGCGCCCCGGACCGCACCCTCACCGCAGCGGAGGCCAGCGATGCCAAGCTCGCCGGCGTCGCGGTCGCCGCCGCGCGCTTCGGCGCGACCATCCGCGAGTAGCTCCCTTCGCCGAGATTGACATTTGCGGTCGAGATTGCCCGGTGTGCCGGTCAATCTCGACCGCAACGGACAATCTCGGCGGGTGGGGCGGCCGGCCGGGCCGTCGCGCTAGGTTTAACACATGGTCTTTTCGGTGGCAGTGGCGGGCGCGAGCGGCTATGCGGGCGGTGAACTGCTCCGGCTGATTTACGAGCACCCCGACCTCGAGCTGCGCACGGTCACCGCGCACAGCAATGCCGGGCAGCGACTCATCGACGTGCAGCCGCACCTGCGCTCCCTCGCCCACCTGACGCTCGTCGACACGACGCCCGAGACGCTCGCCGGGCACGACGTGGTCTTCCTCGCCCTGCCGCACGGCGCATCCGGCGAACTGACCTCGCACCTGTCTGCCGACACGCTCGT
>DHJB01000017.1:2257-3495 GCA_002404115.1 Microbacteriaceae bacterium UBA4731 | reverse complement strand
GCGCCGCATCGCCGCGCCGGGCTGCAATGCCAGTACGGTCGCGCTGGCCCTCGCCCCGGGCATCCGCGCCGGTGTCGTCGAGGCCGAGGACATCGTCGCCGTGCTCGCGGTCGGACCGTCCGGCGCCGGCAAGAGCCTCAAGCTGCCGAACCTCGCCAGCGAGATCCTCGGCTCCGCGAACCCCTATGCGGTCGGCGGAGTGCACCGCCACATCCCCGAGATCCAGCAGAGCCTGCGGTGGGCCGGGGCCGTGAACCCCACCATCTCGTTCACGCCCGTCATCGTGCCCATGTCCCGCGGCATCCTGGCCACCGTCACCGCCAGGATCGCCCCGGGCACCTCGGCCGCCGCGGTGCGTGCCGCCTGGGAGCAGGCCTATGCAGACGAACCGTTCGTGCAGCTGCTGCCGGAGGGCCGGTTCCCGCGCACGGCGGACGTGCTCGGCGCCAACACCGCCCTGATCGGCCTCGCCGTTGACGAGGCCGTCGGCCGCGTCGTTGTCGTGACCGCCATCGACAACCTGGTCAAGGGCACCGCCGGCGCTGCCATCCAATCGGCCAATATCGCCCTCGGCCTGCCCGAAACGGCAGGCCTCAGCCTGAATGGAGTTGCCCCGTGAGTGTGACCGCCCCAGCCGGATTCGCCGCCGCCGGAGTGACCGCCGGACTGAAGAAGTCCGGTGGCCTCGACCTGGCCGTGGTGCAGAACCTCGGCCCGCTCACGCACGCGGCGACGGTGTTCACGAGCAACCGCTGTAAGGCCAACCCGGTGATCTGGAGCCAGCAGGTGATGACGGATGGCGTCGTCAGCGCGATCGTGCTCAACTCCGGCGGCGCGAACTGCTACACCGGCCGGATCGGCTTCCAGACCACCCACGCGACGGCCGAGGCCGTCGCGGCCCGGCTGGAGATCTCCTCCGGCGACGTTCTCGTCTGTTCGACCGGCCTGATCGGCGAACAGCTCGACCTCGACAAGCTCACGGCCGGCGTCTGGGATGCGACCCTCGCAATCCAGGAAGGTGACGCCACCTCCCCGGAGGCCGGGCTCGCCGCCGCGCAGGCCATCATGACCACCGACACGAAGCCGAAGCAGGCCGCGCACCGCTCGCCGGCCGGCTGGACCATCGGCGGCATGGCCAAGGGCGCCGGCATGCTCGCACCCGGCCTCGCCACCATGCTCGTCGTGATCACGACCGACGCCGTCATCGACTCGGCCGGGCTCGACGCGGCCCTCCGCCA
>DHJB01000017.1:0-2094 GCA_002404115.1 Microbacteriaceae bacterium UBA4731 | reverse complement strand
GCCTCGGAGACCGAAGCCGTCACCGTGGCCAGGGCCGTCTCCCGCAGCAACCTGTTCAAGGCCGCGATCTACGGCAACGACCCCAACTGGGGACGCGTCCTCGCCGCCGTCGGCACGGTCAGCGAGGTCGAGGCATCCTTCGACCCGTACGGCATCGACGTCGCCATCAACGGCGTGCAGGTCTGCACGGCGGGGGAGCCGGACCAGCCGCGCGAGCTCGTCGACCTCACCCCGCGCGCCGTCGCCGTGCTGATCGACCTGCACGCGGGCGACGCGACGGCCACGATCTGGACCAACGACCTCACGCACGACTACGTCGAAGAGAACAGCGCGTACTCGAGTTGAGCGCCGGCGACGACACGACCAACAGCCAGGCGGAGGCCGCCGTCAAGGCCGCCACCCTGATCGAATCGCTGCCCTGGCTCAAGCGGTTCCACGACCAGATCATCGTGGTCAAGTTCGGCGGCAACGCCATGGTGAGCGAGGAGCTGCAGCGCGCGTTCGCCGAGGACATCGTCTACCTGCGCTACGCCGGCATCCGCCCGGTCGTCGTGCACGGCGGCGGCCCGCAGATCTCCGCGATGCTCGAGCGCCTGGGCATCGAGAGCGAATTCAAGGGCGGCTACCGGGTGACCACGCCCGAGGCGATGGATGTCGTGCGCATGGTGCTCACCGGCCAGATCAACCGCGACCTGGTCAGCCACATCAACCAGCACGGCCCGCTCGCCGCCGGGCTCTCCGGCGAAGACGCCGGCCTCTTCCAGGGCCGCCGTCGGGGCGCGATGATCGACGGGGAAATCGTCGACCTCGGTCTCGTCGGCGACGTCGTCGGCGTCGACCCGGAGGCCGTGCACGCGCAACTCGCGGCCGGCCGTATCCCGGTCGTGTCGTCGATCGCGCCCGACATGGACGTGCCGGGCCAGTCCCTCAACGTGAATGCGGATGCCGCCGCTGCGGCGCTCGCGATCGCGCTCGGTGCGGCCAAGCTCGTGATCCTCACCGACGTCGCCGGCCTGTACAGCGACTGGCCGAACCGCGACTCCCTCGTCTCGGTCATCGACGTCGACGCGCTGCGGGCACTGCTCCCCGGTCTCGAATCGGGCATGATCCCCAAGATGACCGCCTGCCTCGACGCGGTCGAGGGTGGCGTCGCGAAGGCGGCGATCATCGACGGGCGGGTGCCGCATTCGATCCTGCTCGAGGTCTTCACAACCAGCGGCATCGGCACGGAGGTAGTTCCGGCATGACACCCTCAGACCCAACCTGGCGGGACCGATTCGGCGACTCCATGATGCGCACGCTCGCCTCACCGCTCGCGCTGCTCGTGCGCGGTGAGGGGTGCTACGTCTGGGATGACCAGGGCACGAAGTACCTCGATTTCCTCTCCGGCATCGCCGTGAACTCGCTCGGCCACGCCCACCCGGCGATGGTCGCCGCGGTCAGCGAGCAGGTCGCCACGCTCGCGCACGTGTCCAACTATTTCGCCACGCCGCCTCAGCTGGAACTGGCCGGGCGGCTGAAACGGCTCACCGGCGCCGGCGACGCCGGCCGGGTCTACTTCTGCAACTCTGGCGCCGAAGCCAACGAGGCCGCGTTCAAGCTGGCCAGGCTCAACCACAAGGGCCGCCCCCGGCCCCGCATCCTCGCGCTCAACGACTCGTTCCACGGCCGTACCATGGGCGCGCTCGCCCTCACCGGGAAGCCGCACATGCGCGAACCGTTCGAACCCGTTCCCGGCGGCGTCGAACACATCGACACGACCATCGACGCGCTCGAAGCCGCGATCGACGGCACGGTCGCCGCCCTCTTCCTCGAACCGATCAAGGGCGAAGCCGGCGTGCTCGAACTGCCGGAGGGCTTCCTCCGCCGCGCCCGCGACCTCTGCACGGAGCACGGCGTGCTGCTCATCCTCGACGAGATCCAAACCGGCGTCGGCCGCACCGGGGCCTGGTTCGCGTACGAGCACGAGGGCATCCTGCCGGATGCCGTCACCCTGGCCAAGGGGATGGGCGGCGGCGTGCCGATCGGCGCGCTCGTCACCTTCGGCGCGGCATCCGACCTCTTCACCCGCGGGCAGCACGGCTCGACCTTCGG
>DHJB01000010.1:29283-47489 GCA_002404115.1 Microbacteriaceae bacterium UBA4731 | reverse complement strand
CGGAGATGCGGAGATGCGGGGACGCGGCGGCCTAGGAACGGATGCTCGGCGCTTCCAGCCCCGGTGCCGCCGGGATGATCCCGAGCGGGGTGACGAAGGTCTCGCGCTCATTGATGTCGATCGCGTAGCACTGCCAGCCGAACCCACCGGGTCCGGTGAACTCGAAACGCGCGTCGTGCGACTGCGAGTGCGGGTAGTAGCGCGCCACGGCAACCAGGCAGGCGTTCGACGCCGTCGTCGACGCGACCTGCATGGTCGTGAGGATGCCCGGCACGATGAGGGCGACCAGGCCGAGCACGACCACGACGCGCATCGCCGTCGTCACGCGCTTGCCGCGCAGCGGGCGCGACGCGTCGTGCGGCTCGTAGCCGGACAGTTCAGGGTGGTCGTCCGTCATGGTTGCTCGCTCCCGTCCTCGCCTCGTCGCGCGCTTTCCCCCAGTATCCCAGACGCCGAGATTGACTGTCGCGGTCGAGATTGTCCGGCGTACCTGGCCAGTTCGACCGCAACGGGCACTCTCGGCGCAGGGCGAGAGGCGCAGGGCGAGGCGGCGAGCATCCGGGCGGGAACAGTGCGGGCACGGGCGGGCGCGCGCATCGCTAGGGTTCTTCCATGATCACGCTGCAGCGCCACCTCGGCGTCGGCCGGGCGATCGTCGTCGGCCTCGCCGCGATGATCGGCGCCGGCGTCTTCTTCGTCTGGGCTCCCGCCGCTGCCGCGGCCGGCACCGGCCTCCTGATCGGGCTGGTCATCGCCGGGGTCATCGCCTCCCTCAACGCGATCAGCTCCACCCAGCTCGCGATGGCCTACCCCCTCTCGGGCGGCGCATACCTGTGGGGCCGCTCGACCCTGGGCTCGTGGTGGGGATTCGCCGCCGGCTGGCTGTTCATGGCCGGCAAGACCGCGTCGGCGGGCGCCATCGCCTTGATCGCGGGCAGTTACCTGTGGCCCGACCAGGCCAGATCGGTCGCGGTTGCCGCCGTCGTGGTGCTCGGCGCCATCAACATGGCCGGCATCCGCACCACCGCCGGCGTCAGCGCCGCGATCGTGTTCACGGTGATCGGCGGGCTCCTGGTCGTATTCGCGGCGATCGGCTTCGGCGGCGGAGCATCCCGGGCGCACCTCGACCTGACCACGATCACGGATGCCGGCTGGTACGGCATCCTGCAATCGGCCGGTCTGCTCTTCTTCTGCTTCGCCGGCTACGCGAGGATGGCGACGCTCGGCGAGGAGGTCAGGGACCCCCGGCGCACGCTGCCGCGAGCGATCATCATCGCGCTGGGCATCACCCTCGTGATCTACGCCGTGGTCGGGGTGCTCTGCGTGACGATCCTCGGTCCGGCCGCCCTCGCGGCGTCCCGGTCGCCCCTGGCCGACGTGGTCGGCGGCGACGAGCCGTGGACCGGCCTCGCCCGCGCCGTGGCCGCGATCGCCTCCCTCGGTTCGCTGCTCGGCATCCTCGCCGGGCTCAGCCGCACCGGCCTCGCGATGGCGCGCGAGCGCGACCTGCCCGGCCCGCTCAGCCGGATCTCCGCGCGCACGCACGCCCCCGTCGTCGCCGAGGCGACCGTGGGGCTGGCCGCGATCGCCGGCATCCTGCTGCTCGACCCGGCGCGACTGGTCGGCTTCTCGGCCTGCTCCGTGCTCGTCTACTACGCGATCGCGCACCTGAGCGCGCTGCGGCAGCGGGCGGAGGACCGCTGGCTCCCGCGGGCGATCCAATACGTGGGCGTGGTCGGATGCCTGGTGCTCGCGGTCACGCTGCCCTGGCAGGGCGTGCTGGCCGCGGCCGGCTGGCTCGCCGTCGGCCTCGCCGTGCGAGCCATCCGCCTCGCCCTGGCCGCCCGCTCCCGCCCCTCCTAACGCCCGCCGCTCCGAACGCCCGTCCCTCCGAACGCCCGCCCTTAACGAATTCGACGGAGATTCTTGGCCGAAAGCGGCTTTCCGGGCGGGAAAGCGGCAGTTTCGGGCAGAATCTCCGTCGAATTCGGTGGAGCGTGGCGCGCGCGATGTGCGCGGGTGGCTAGTGCGAGGAGCCGGCCGACTCGACCTCGCTGCGGTCGCCCGACCAGAGCGTGTGGAACGTGCCGGGCATGTCGACGCGCTTGTAGGTGTGCGCGCCGAAGAAGTCGCGCTGGCCCTGCACGAGCGCGGCCGGGAGACGTTCGCTGGCGAGCGAGTCGAAGTAGCTCAGCGCCGACGCGAATCCGGGAACCGGGATGCCCGACAGGGCAGCGGTCGAGACGATCCGGCGCCACGCGGCTTCACCGTCGGCGACGGCCTTCGCGAAGTACGGGTCGACGAGGAGCGTCGGGATCGACGGGTCGTTCGCGTAGGCATCCACGATGCGGTTGAGGAACTGGGCCCGGATGATGCAGCCGCCGCGCCAGATCGTGGCGATGGCACCCTTGTCGATTTCCCAGCCGTACTTCTCGGCCCCGGCGATGATCGCGTCGAAGCCCTGCGCGTAGGCGACGACCTTCGAGGCGTAGAGCGCCTGGCGCACGTCGTCCTGGAAGGTGTGGCCGATGACGGCGATCTCCGGGCGGGCATCGATCCGGGCGCGGAACGGCGCACGCTGCTCCGGGTGGCTCGACACTGCGCGGGCGAAGACGGCCTCGGCGATCCCGCCGACGGGCACGCCCAGGTCGAGTGCGTTCTGCACGGTCCAGACGCCGGTGCCCTTCGAGCCGGCCTCGTCGAGCACGATGTCGATGAACGGTTGGCCGGTCTTCGCGTCAACCTGGCGCAACACCTCGGCGGTGATCTCGATCAGGTAGCTCTCGAGGTCGCCCGAGTTCCACTCGGTGAACACGTCGGCGATGGCGGCGGGCGAGTGCCCGCCGACCTTGCGGAGGAGGTCGTAGGCCTCGGCGATGAGCTGCATGTCGGCGTACTCAATGCCGTTGTGGATCATCTTGACGAAGTGGCCGGCGCCGTCGGTGCCGACGTGCGTCACGCACGGCACGCCGTCGACGACGGCCGCGATCGATTCGAGGATGGGGCCGAGGGTCTTGTACGCCTCCACCGAGCCGCCGGGCATGATGCTCGGGCCCTTCAGGGCGCCCTCTTCGCCGCCGGAGATGCCGGCGCCGACGAAGTTCACGCCGGTGGCGCTGACGGCCTTCTCCCGGCGGATGGTGTCGTGGAAGTCGGCGTTGCCGCCGTCGACGATGATGTCGCCGGGCTCGAACAGCTCGGTGAGCTGGCTGATCACGGCATCCGTGCCCTTTCCGGCCTGCACCATGATGATCGCGGTGCGCGGCGTGCTGAGCGACGCGACGAAATCTTCGATGGTCTCGGATGCCACGAAGCCGGCTTCCGGGTGCTCGGTCGTGAGCAGGCGCGTGCGCTCGGGGGAGCGGTTGTACACGGCCACCGTGTTTCCCGTGCGGCTGGCGAGGTTGCGGGCGAGGTTCGAGCCCATCACCGCCAGTCCCACTACGCCGATGTTTGCAGTGCGCTGTTGCGCCATTATTGCCTCCTCGATCACCCGCTTGTCGGGCCAAATTACAGAATATCCATTCGGAGCGGCCTCAAGTCACATGTGTCGCCGCTGGTCGGACTGGATTCGAGGATCTACTCCGCGGACTCGTGCTCCCAAACCGAGCTCATCTCGCTGAACGTGCGCTGCATAATCCGCAGCATCGCGTCGTGGGCGGCATCGGCGTTTCCACGCTGGATAGCGCTGGCGACATCGACATGCAATTGCAGGGCTTCGGTGTGCGGATGCTGCGGCATGAGTCCGTAGTGCGTTCGCCCGGTGAGCACTTCGGCGACGAGCGTGTTTAGCTTCGCGAACATCTCGTTGCCCGAGCTCGCGAGCACCAGACGGTGGAATTCGATATCGAGAGCGAGGAATTTCTCGGCTTCGTCGTCAGCGTGCCCGGCCGCCCAGAGCTTGCCGGCGAGTCCCATGAGCTCGCTCGCATCGGCCAACGGTGCGCGCACCGCCGCCAGCCGCGCCGCTTCGGGCTCAATGGCCGTGCGCAATTCGGTCAGGGAGCGCAACTGCGCGATCCGCCCCGGTGAGGCGAGCCGCCAGCGGATGATCTGCGGATCGTAAAGGTTCCAGTCCGCTGCCGGCTGAATCTGCACCCCGACCCGACGCCGCGACGCCACCATGCCCATCGAAGCCAGGACCCTGATCGCTTCGCGCACGACAGAGCGCGAGACGCCGTAGCGCCCTTCCAGCTCCTCGATCCGGAAAACGGAGCCGCTGGCGATCTCGCCGCCGCAGATGGCGAGACCAAGAAGGTCGAGAACGCGCGCATGCAGGCCGGTAGGAGGTGCGCCGACGTCTGCCGGGGCCATAGCGGCGGTTGAGGTGAGCTCCGTCGCGTTCGTCATGCGACATATCATATCGTTTTGATCACAAGGTTGAATAAGTATGTTTTAATCTGTAATCTCTGAGCTTGAGACAGATGTAAAGACGCATCGGTCCGAGCCTGCGTACTTGTAACGCGGCTCACCTGATTGGAGACACAGTGAAGCGTCATTCAGTTATTCGAGTCGCCGCTATTGCGGCAGCGGCATTGCTGGCCGTGGGGGCCTTGACCTCCTGCAGCTCCGGAACCGGCGGCGTCGCATCCGCGGCATCCGCGGGTTCCAAGACCATCCGGGTCACCCTGGCCAACCACGTATGGACCGACAGCATCAAGAGCAAACTGCCGGAGTTCGAGAAGGCCACGGGCCTGAAGGTCGAACTGAGCCAGTACGGCGAAGACCAGCTGTCCGACCAGTACAACGTCAAGTTGAACGCGGGCACCGATGAGATCGACGTCATGATGTACCGCCCCCTGCAGGAGGGCAAGCTCTTCGCCAAGAACGGCTACCTGGCGGACCTGAGCAAGGACGTCACCAGCAACAAGGACTGGGCCTGGACAGACTTCCAGCCCGGACCGGTCGGCGCGACCACCTACAAGGACAAGACCGTCGGGGTCCCGATCATCACCGAGCAGGAAGTGCTCTACTACCGCAAGGACCTGCTGGCGAAGGCCGGACTCGCGGTCCCCAAGACCATGGACGAACTCGCGGCGGCTGCCAAGGCCATCAAGGAGCAGAACCCGGGCCTCGCAGGGTTCGTCGCGCGCACCGGCAAATCGGCTGCGGTCACCCAGTTCTCGAGCTTCCTCTACAGTTTCGGTGGCGACTTCATCGACAAGAGCGGCAAGTCCGGCATTGCGAGCGACGCCGCGAAGAAGGCGTATGCGTTCTACGGCGGACTCATCCGCAACTACGGTCCGGACAACGTCAGCACCGACATGAGCTGGCCGGAGGCTATGGCCGTCTTCACGCAGGGCAAGGCCGGCCTCTACACCGAGGCGGACAGCCTCTACAAGAACGCCACCGACCCGGCCACGTCGAAGGTATCCGACACCGTCGGCTTCGCGCCCATGCCCTCCGGCGCGGACGGCTCGAAAGCGTACAACGTTCCGTCCTGGGCGCTGGGCGTGAACGAAGCCTCGACCAACAAGGCCAACGCCTGGAAGTTCATCGAGTGGGCCACGAGCAAGGCGCTCACGCTCGAGGTGCAGAAGGCCGGCGTTCCCGGAGCACGCCAGTCGGTCTGGGAAGACCCGGCAGGCACGGCGACCTACCCGGCTGACCTCGCTGCAGCAATCGCCGTCAGCACCAAGAACGGCGTCGGTCACGACCGTCCGCTCGTCATCAAGGTGCCGGAGTCACGCGAAATAGTCGGAGACCCGATCGTTGTCGCGATCACCGGTGGCGACTCTGACGCCGCCGCCGACGCCGCGAGCAAGGCCTTCCAGGCTCTCCTGAACGACGAGTAAGAACCCCGCACGGGACGGGTGGATGATCGGCGGCAAGGGCTTCGGCCCGCGTCGGTCGTCCGCCTCGCCCCCGCACCCCCCCGACTCTGATGCTGCATTACCAAGTGTGAGGTGAACGATGACCGCTGTGGTCACCACCAAGCCCTCCGTGTGGGAAAGTTATTCCGCCTGGGCAAACCGTCACCGGAAGTGGCTCTTCGCCGCTCCCGCGATGATCTTCGTCGGTCTTTTGATCGCGGTCCCCTTGGGCTGGACCGTGTACCTGAGCCTCACCAACGCGGAGGGATCCGTGCGGGCCGCGTCGGACTTCGTGGGCCTGGGCAACTACGTGCAGGTTCTCGGTGATACGAACCGATTCTGGCCCGCGGTGCTCCGCACCTTCACCTTCACCGGCGGCGCACTTGCGGCCGAACTGATCCTGGGCATGGGCATCGCCCTGCTGCTCTGGCGTCCGTTCAGGGGCGAGAAGTGGGTGCGCGTCGCGATCCTGCTGCCGCTGGTTGCCACGCCGGTCGCGGTCGGCATGATGTGGCGTCTTATCTTCGACCCCAACATCGGGTTCGCCAACCAGCTGCTCGGCTGGATCGGCATACCCGCACAGCCCTGGCTCTCCGGCCAGGACACGGCCCTGCCGACTCTTATGTTCGTCGACATCTGGCAGTGGACCCCGATGGTTGTGCTCATGCTGCTCGCGGGCCTCACCTCCCTCTCTGAGGAACCGGACGAAGCGGCCCGCATCGACGGCGCCAACTCCTGGCAACGATTCTGGTACGTCACCCTGCCGTTGCTGCGCGCGACTGTCATCGTCACCGTCGTACTCCGCGGAATCGACGCACTGAAGACGTTCGACATCCTGTATGCGACCAAGGGCAAGGGCGGCGGTTCATTCCACGAGGTGGAAACCCTGAACGTCTACGCCTTCGGCCTGAGCTTCGACTACAACGATTACGGGATCGCCTCCACCGTGCTGATCCTGTTCTTCCTCCTCATCATCGCCATCATGTGGATGGTCACGTACCGTAGAAAGGGACAGCGGTCATGACCACCACCCTGGCAGCCCGACCCGTCACCGACACCGCCACAGCCCCGCGCTCCGAAAGATCGCGGCGTCGACGCAAGCCGCGCGCCTACCCGATCTTCCGGGTGGTCGCCCTGACCGTGACGGTCCTCTTGTTCATCGCCCCTCTGGCCTGGATGTTCATCGCCTCGCTCAAGACCAACGTCGACATCTATGACGCGAGCAAGACCGTGTTCTTCACGCCCACCCTCGAGAACTACGACAACGTTCTAAGCCGCAACAACTACTTCGGATTCATCTTCAACAGTTTCTGGGTGGCGCTGTGGTCGACGGTCTTCTCGTTGATCATCGGGGTTCCGGCGGCGTACGCGATGAGCCGGTTCACCATGCACCGGTCCGCGATGGTCGTTCTCATGGCCCGGATCATCCCCGGGGTCAGCCTGCTCGTCCCGTGGTACTTCATCTTCGCGAACATGCGCCTCGTCGGCGGCTTCGGCGTGCTCATCCTGTCCCACATGTTCGTCGCACTGCCGCTCATCGTGTACATCATGATCAGCTTCTTCGACTCGACCCCGCTCGAACTCGAGGAGCAGGCGCAAGTCGACGGGCTCACCCACATCGGGGCATTCCTTCGCATCACGCTCCCACTGTCCGTGCCGGGCCTGGCGACTGCCGGCATCCTTTCCTTCATCTTCTCCTGGAACAATTTCATGTTCGCCCTCGTGCTCTCGGGCGCGAATACGAAGACGCTGCCGGTGGCGATCTTCAACTTCGTCTCCTACGCGAGCATCGACTGGGGGAGCCTGATGGCCGCGGCCGTCGTCGTCACGGTCCCCATCATGGTGATCGCCCTGTTCACGCAAAAGTACATCGTGTCCGGCCTCACCGCCGGTGCGACGAAGGGGTGACCGTGGCCGCGATCATCCCGCCCATCGTCGTCATGGGTGTGCAGGGATCCGGCAAGACCACCATCGGCGCACTGCTCGCCGGTCGGCTGGGCCTTCCCTTCATCGATGGGGACAGCCTGCATTCGGCTGAGAACCGGGTCTGGATGGCGTCCGGGCGCCCACTCTCCGATGCGCAGCGCCTCCCGTGGCTCCACACGGTTGGCGAGCGTTTGGCGCTTGACCCGCGATCAGGCGCCGTCGTGGCGTGTTCCGCGCTCAAGTATCGGTACCGCCAATTGCTGCGAGGGTACGTTCCGACGCTGTTCACGGTCTTCGCCCGTGGCGACATCGAGCTTATCCACGCCAGGATCGCGGCCAGGGCGCACGAGTTCATGCCTTCGTCGCTTCTGGGAACGCAATTCGATGATCTCGAGGAGCGACGAGACGACGAACCAGGCTTGACCCTCGACATCCGGCTGAGTCCCGAACGCCTTGTGGAGAACGTCCTAACGGCCATCAATGCAGGAAGAGCAAACGATGAGAATTAGCAGGGTAGAAACGTTTCTTGTGGCGCCCCGGTGGTTGTTCGTGCGCATCGAGACCGACGCCGGCGTCGTCGGCTGGGGCGAAGCGAGCCTCGAAGGACATTCGGATGCCGTACGCACCGTCGTCGAGCAGTTCGCGGAATATCTCGTCGGAGCCGATCCCGGCCGGATCGAGGACCACTGGCAGGTGCTCACCAAGAGCGGCTTCTACCGCGGCGGTCCGGTCTTGGGCAGCGCCGTGGCCGGCATTGACCAGGCGCTGTGGGACCTGAAGGGCAAAACACTGGGCGTCCCGGTGCACGAGCTGCTCGGCGGAGCGGTCCGTGACCGCATCCGGATGTACGGCTGGGTCGGCGGCGACGATCCGAGCGGGATCACCGACGCCATCCAGGCACAGCTCGATGTCGGACTGACCGCGGTCAAGATGAATGCCTCAGGGAAGATGGGCCCGCTTGGCACTGTGGCCGAGATCGACGGCGTACTCGAACGGGTCGCGGCTGCGCGCGAGGTGCTGGGCACGGATCGGGATGTGGCCGTGGACTTCCACGGGAGACTGACCCTCGCCAATGCACGGCGCATCGCGCCACTGCTGGAGCCGCTGCGCCCGTTTTTCATCGAGGAACCCGTCGTCCCAGAGAACTCGCACCTGATTGGGCAACTCGCCCAGGCGACGTCCATCCCGATTGCGACGGGGGAGCGCCTCTACAACCGCCAGGACTTCCTGCCGGTCCTCCAGGCCGGCATCGCCGTAGCCCAACCCGACCTTTCCCATGCCGGCGGCATCTCGGAGGTGCGCCGCATCGCGGCGCTCGCCGAAGTGTATGACGTGCAGCTGGCACCGCATTGCCCACTCGGCCCGATAGCCCTGGCCGCGTGCCTGCAGGTCGGATTCGCGACCCCGAACTTCCTGATCCAGGAGCAGAGCATCGGCATCCATTACAACCAGGGCGCCGAAGTGCTCGACTATGTTCTCGACAAAGCGCCGCTGCGGTTCGTCGACGGAAGCATCGAGCGGCTCACCGGGCCGGGCCTCGGCATTGAGGTCGACGAAGCGGCGGTACGCGCGGCGGACGCACGAGGCCACAGCTGGCGCACCCCGCTGTGGCGCCATTCCGATGGCTCCGTGGCGGAGTGGTGACCGCGATGCCCACCGAGTTCCTCACCGCTCTCACCCGGGAACGCCTGCTCGCCATCGTCCGCGGCACCGACCCGGAGGCCGCGATCCGGGCGTCGCTCACCTTGCTCGAATCGGGCATCCGGTTCCTCGAAGTGTCGCTCGTGACGACGGATGCGCTGCGGGTCATCGGCGAGGTCGCCCGTCTGGCCCCCGCCGGCTGCGCGATCGGCGCCGGCACCGTGCTCACCCCGGGTGACGTCGCCCGCGCCGCCGACGCCGGCGCCCGGTTCATGGTGACCCCAGCGGTGACCGACGCCGTGGCCGAATCGGCCGCGCGCGGGATCCCCGTGCTCGCCGGCGCGCTCACACCGACCGAGGCAGTCACGGCCCTGGGTATGGGGGCGACCGCCGTCAAGCTGTTCCCCTCGTCGATCGGCGGCCCGGCGTACCTGCGGGCGCTCCGCGACCCGCTGCCCGACGTGCCGTTCGTGCCCGTCGGAGGCGTCGACGCCGTGCTCGCCGCAGAGTACCTTGCGGCCGGCGCGGTGGCCGTTGGAATCGGCAGCCCGCTGGTCGGCGACGCCGTCCGTGGCGGTGACTTCGATGCGCTCCGCGCGCGCGCCGCCTCGTTCCTCGCCGTGGCCCGGGCCTCCCGCGTGTCCGCATGACCGGGCCCGACGTCACCACCCTCGGCGAAACCATGGTCAGCCTCCGGACCGGCACCCCGCTGCGGCTCGGCGGAACCCTGGCCATGACCATGGCCGGCGCCGAATCGAACGTTGCCATCGGCCTCGCCCGCCTTGGCCACATCGTGCGCTGGGGCGGACGAGTGGGCGCCGACGAGGTCGGCGCCTTCATCCTGCGCACCCTCAGGGCCGAGAGCGTCGGCGTGGACACGGTAGTGGTCGACCCGGAGCGGCCCACCGGTCTCATGCTCGCCGAACGCCGCATCGCCGATGTCTCCCGGGTCAGCTACTACCGGGTCGGGTCCGCCGGGTCGGCCCTCGCGTTGGCGGATGCCTCGGCGTGCCTCGCCGACGCCCCCCGGATCCTGCACGTCACGGGCATCACGCCCGCGCTCTCCGCCTCCGCGGCGGAGGCCGTCGCCGCGGCCGCCCGCCTTGCCCGCGCGGCCGGGGCGCTCGTGAGCGTCGACGTCAACTACCGCTCCCGGTTGTGGACGCCCCAGCAGGCGCGCCCCGTGCTCTCCGAACTCGTCCGGAACGCGGACATCGTGATCTCCTCGGAGGACGAGCTCGGGCTCGTCGTGGCGACACCCGAGGACGAGGCGGCGTCGGCCGGGCAGCTCGCGGCCAGCGGTGTCAGCCAGCTCGTGATCAAGCGCGGCGCCAGCGGCGCGACCGTCTGGCACGACGGACGGGCGCACCACGCCCCGGCCATCCCCGTCACCGTGCGTGACACGATCGGCGCGGGCGACGCTTTCACCGCCGGCTACCTCTCCGGTGTGCTCGACGGGCTGACCCCCGACCTGGCGCTCCACCGCGGCACCGTCACCGGCGCATTCGCCGTGGCGGCCGTGGGCGACTGGGAGGGGCTGCCCACCCGCGACGAACTCGCCCTCCTCGACTCCGAGGCCGGCGCCACGCTGCGCTGACCGTGCGGCGCGTTGAATTCCCACCCATTCGAACACCCGCACCATGGCAAGGAGAGCCCCAATGAGGATCGATAAGGCCGAAGTCATCGTCACGAGCCCTGACCGCAATTTCGTCACACTGCGGCTTACCACCGACGACGGGCTCGTTGGACTTGGGGACGCGACGCTCAACGGTCGGGAACTCGCCGTCGTTGCGTACTTGCAGGAGCACGTCGTGCCGCTGCTGCTTGGCGCCGATGCCCACCGCATTGAGGACACCTGGCAGTTCCTTTACCGCAGCGCGTACTGGCGTCGCGGGCCCGTCACGATGGCCGCGATCGCCGCGGTCGACGTCGCCCTCTGGGACCTCAAGGCGAAGGCCGCCGGGATGCCGCTCTACCAACTTCTCGGCGGCGCGAGCCGCGACCGTCTCCTCGCCTACGGCCACGCCTCGGGCCGCGACCTGCCCGAACTGTTCGATTCGATCCATAAGCACCAGGCCCTGGGATACCGTGCCATCCGGATCCAGACCGCCGTTCCAGGCTTGAAGGCAATCTACGGCGTCGCGTCGCAGGAGCAATCGAGCGGCAAACGCTACGACTACGAGCCGGCCCAGCGCGCCGACCTGCCCACGGAAGAGGACTGGGACACCCGCGCCTACCTGCGCCATCTGCCGACCGTGTTCGAGGCCGTCCGTGCCGAGTTCGGCCCCGAGCTGCCTCTGCTGCACGACGGGCACCACCGGATGACGCCCATCCAGGCGGCGAAGCTCGGCAAGTCGCTCGAACCGTACGACCTCTTCTGGCTCGAGGACTGCACTCCGGCTGAGAACCAGGACGCACTGCGCCTCGTCCGCCAGCACACCACCACGCCGCTCGCGATCGGCGAGGTCTTCAACACAGTCTGGGACTACCAGACCCTGATTAAGGACCAGCTCATCGACTACGTGCGCTCGGCCGTCACCCACACCGGTGGGATCTCGCCGATGAAGAAGATCATGGACTACGCGGCTCAGTACCAGATCAAATCCGGCATCCACGGCCCGACCGACATCTCACCCGTCGGCATGGCGGCGGCCCTGCACCTCGACCTCGCGATTCATAACTTCGGCATCCAGGAGTACATGCAGCACGGCGAGTTCACGAACCGCGTCTTCGAACAGTCATTCAGCTTCGTAGACGGCTATCTGCACCCGGGGGAGAAACCGGGCATCGGCGTCGACCTCGATGTCGACGAAGCCGGGCGTTACCCGTACCAGACCGCCTATCTGCCGTTCAACCGACTGCACGACGGGACCGTGCACGACTGGTAGGACGCTGCTGCTAGGCTTGGCAGTTGAACTTCGGCGAGGGCTGACGCTTCGTCCGGGCAACCGGGCAGGCGGCATCCGTAATCGACGCGGCGGATGAGACCTACGGCCTTTCCTCACGCTGACATGCGTTCGAGTTGAACCAGAACACACTCACTCCCGGGCCCTGCCCGCGAGACATCGATCTGGGCCGGACAGGCCCGCAAGGAGACACATCATGGCTGAAGACAACAAGATTGCCGCCGACCTGCGCGTGAAGTTCGGCAAGGGTGCGGCCCGCAAGCTGCGCGTGCTGGGCAAGATCCCCGCCGTCATCTATGGTCACGGCACCGACCCGGTGCACGTCGCCCTCCCGGCGCACACCATCGGCCTGATGCTGCGCCGTGCCAACGCCGTGCTCGAACTGGAGATCGACGGCAAGACGCACCTCACGCTCGTCAAGGACGTGCAGAAGGACCCGGTTCGCCAGATCATCGAGCACCTCGACCTCCTCGTCATCCGCAAGGGTGAAAAGGTGCAGGTTGAGGTCGCCGTGCACGTGACGGGCGAGCCCGTCTCCGGCACCATCGCCGACCTGGACGCCAAGACCCTGCTGCTCGAGGTCGAAGCCACCCACATCCCGCAGAACGTTGTCGTCGACATCGAAGGCCTCGACGACGGCGCCCAGATCCACGCCAAGGACGTCACGCTGCCCACGGGCGCGACGCTCGTCTCCGACCCCGAGCTTCTCGTCATCGCCGTGCACCTGCCGGCCGCCGAAGCGGCCGAAGAAGAAGCCGCTGCCGAGGCCGTCACCACCGAGGCTGCCGAGTAGTCATTCCCACCTGGTTTCGTCGTAAGCGAAGGAATTCCCTGGACGAGAATCTCTGGCTCGTAGTCGGGCTCGGTAACCCCGGGCCCGGCTACGCCGGCAACCGACACAACGTAGGCCAGATGGTTTTGGCCGAACTCGCCGACCGCATGTCGGCGCGATTCAAGACCCACAAAACGAACTCAGCGGTCGCCGAGGGGCGCAGCTTTCCCGGCGGCCCCAAGCTCATCCTGGCCAAGCCGAACACGTTCATGAACGTGTCAGGCCCCCCGGTCGCGGCGCTCCTGCGCTTCTACTCGCTGGAGCCGTCGCACCTGATCGTCGTGCACGACGACCTCGACATTCCGTTCGACACGATCAAGCTCAAGGCCGGCGGGGGCCACGGCGGCCACAACGGCCTGCGCGACATCATCGTGACCACCGGCACCGGCGATTTCATCCGGGTGCGGGTCGGCATCGGGCGTCCGCCCGGACGCCAGCCGGCAGCCGACTTCGTGCTCAAGGACTTCGCGTCGACCGAACGGGCGAACCTGCCCAACCTGCTGACGGATGCCGCCGACGCGATCGAACTCGTCGCCGCAGAGGGCCTCACGGCCGCCCAGCTCAAGGTCCACACCGCCTGAGAGCCTGTCATCTTCCGAGCCTGTCCACCGCGTTCGGCACCCTCTCACCTGGCACGCCTAGACTTGCCTTGTGATCCTCTCGGGCTTAATCGCAGCGCTTTCGCGCGCCTCCACCTTCGATAACGCCCTCGTGTACGCGGCCAGGGACGCCGATTTCTCGCTCGTCGAGGGGCTCCGCGCTCCGCTGCTCGCGGCACTTCTGGAGCGGCGCCCGGCCGAGGCGCGGGCCCTGCTCGTGATCACGGCCACCGGCCGCGAGTCGGAGGCGCTCCGCGAGAACCTCGCCTGCTTCGACTCCGAGGCCGAAATCATCGACTTCCCGGCCTGGGAGACGCTCCCGCACGAACGGCTGAGCCCGAGCGCCGAGATCGTCGGCAAGCGGCTCTACGCCCTCCGCCGGATGCGCGACTGGGAGGAAGCCGACCCCTCCACCCGGCGCCCGCTCATCGTCGCGGCCTCCGTGCGCGCCGCGCTGCAGCCGGTGGCCGACAACCTCACCGACTACGAACCCATCGACCTCATTGCCGGCCAGCGGGGCCACGACCTGTCGGCCATCGCCCTCCGGCTGGTCGACGTCGCATACTCCCGCGTGGACATGGTCACCAGGCGCGGCGAATTCGCCGTGCGCGGCGGCATCCTCGACGTCTTCCCGCCCGTCGCACCGCACCCGTACCGGATCGAATTCTTCGGCGACGAGGTCGAACAGATCCGCGCGTTCTCGGTCGCCGACCAGCGATCCCTGCCAGAGCCGGTCGCCGCCGTCAGCCTGCCGCCGAGCCGCGAGATGCTGCTCAGCCCCGCCGTGCGCCAGCGGGCCAGGGAGATGCAGCATGAGTTCCCGAGCCTGGCCGGCATGCTCGCGAAAATCGCCGAGGGCATCCCGGTCGACGGCATGGAAAGCCTGGCGCCGGCGCTCGTCGACCGGCTCGTGCCGATCACGCACTACCTTCCCGGCGACACGTCAATCGCCGTCATCTCGCCGGAGCGGGTCGCGTCGCGCGCCATCAGCCTGGGCGAAACGAACCGGGAGTTCCTCTCCGCGGCCTGGAGCGCCGCCACCGCCGGCGCTGAGGCGCCGATCGACCTCGAATCCGGCGAGTTCCTCACCCTCGGCGCCCTGCGGGACTCCGTGAAGTTCAGCGCTCCGGGCGCCCCGGCGTCCCGACACGTGTGGTGGACCCTGAGCTCCTTCCAGGCCGCGCCGACCGACGAACAGGTGCTCCCCGAACACCGGGAGATGGACGAACTGCTCACGGTGCGCATCGACGCGCATGCCGTGCCCAGCTTCCACGGCAACGTCGACGGAGCCGTCGGCCACCTCGCCGAGCGGCTGAAGGACGGCTGGACCGTGGCCATCGTCGCCCAGGGTGCAGGCCTGGTCGAACGCGCCGCCGACGTGCTCGCCGAACACGAGCTGCCGGCGCGCATCGTCACCGAGTTCCCGGCCGATCCAGAGCCCGGGATCGCGTACCTGCTCAAGGCATCCGTCGACCACGGGTTCGAAATCCCGGAGACGAAGCTCACCCTCGTCAGCGAGTCGGAGTTCTACGGTCGCACGGTCGGTTACGACGCCCGGCAGGTGAAGAAGCTCGCCAGCCGGCGGAAGAACGTCGTCGACCCGCTGCAGCTCAAGGCCGGCGACCACGTCGTGCACCAGACTCACGGCATCGGACGGTTCGTCGAGCTCACCCAGCGCGAGGTGTCCAGCGGGGGCCGCAACCCGGTCAAGACCAAGCGCGAGTACCTCGTGCTCGAGTACGCCCCGTCCAAGCGGGGGCACCCAGGCGACAAGCTGTTCGTGCCGACAGACCAGCTCGACCTGGTCACCCGCTACGTCGGCGGCGAAGCGCCGACGCTGAGCAAGATGGGCGGCAGCGACTGGTCGGCCGCCAAGACCAAGGCCCGCCGCGCGGTCCGCGACATCGCGGTCGAACTCGTCAAGCTGTACTCGGCGCGGATGGCCAGCAAGGGCCACGCCTTCGGCCCGGACACGCCCTGGCAGCGCGAGCTGGAGGAGTCGTTCCCGTTCGCGGAGACGCCCGACCAGCTCACCACCATCGACGAGGTCAAGGCCGACATGGAACGGCCCATTCCGATGGACCGCCTGCTCTCCGGCGACGTCGGCTTCGGCAAGACCGAGGTCGCCGTGCGCGCCGCGTTCAAGGCGATCCAGGACGGCAAGCAGGTCGCGATGCTCGTGCCCACGACGCTGCTCGTGCGCCAGCACATGGAGACCTTCCAGGAACGCTTCGCCGGTTTCCCGATCCACCTGCGCGCCCTGTCGCGCTTCCAGACCGAGAAGGAATCCAAGGAGACCATCACCGGGATGCTCGACGGCACGGTCGACCTGGTCATCGGCACGCACCGTCTGCTCTCCGAGTCGATCGTCTTCAAGGACCTCGGCCTCGTCATCATCGACGAGGAACAGCGTTTCGGTGTCGAGCACAAGGACGCGCTGAAGAAGCTCAAGACCAACGTGGACATCCTGGCGATGAGTGCGACGCCCATCCCGCGCACGCTCGAGATGGCGGTCACCGGCATCCGGGAGATGTCGACCCTGGCCACCCCGCCGGAGGACCGCCACCCGATCCTCACCTTCGTCGGCCCGTACTCCGAGCGCCAGGTCTCGGCGGCCATCCGCCGCGAGCTGCTGCGCGAGGGCCAGATCTTCGTCGTGCACAACCGGGTGTCGAGCATCAACCGGGTCGCCGCGACGCTCGCGGAGCTCGTGCCGGAGGCGCGGATCGCCGTCGCCCACGGCCAGCTGCCGGAGGCCCAGCTCGAGCAGGTCGTCGTCGACTTCTGGGAGCGCAAGTTCGATGTGCTCGTCTCGACGACCATCATCGAGACCGGCCTCGACATCGCCAACGCGAACACGATCATCATCGACCGCGCCGACAAGTTCGGCCTCAGCCAGCTGCACCAGCTGCGCGGGCGGGTCGGCCGCGGGCGGGAGCGGGCCTACGCCTACTTCCTCTACGACGAGAACAAGCCGCTCACCGAGATCGCCCACGACCGCCTGTCGACGATCGCGGCGAACAACGAGCTCGGCGCCGGCATGCAGGTGGCGCTCAAGGACCTCGAGATCCGCGGCGCGGGCAACCTGCTCGGCGGCGAGCAGGCCGGCCACATCGCGGGGGTGGGGTTCGACCTCTACCTGCGGATGATCGGCGAGGCCGTGAGCACATTCCGCGGCGACGTCGCTGAGGGGCAGACCGAGCTGCGGCTGGAGCTGCCCGTCGACGCGCACATCCCCGAGGACTACGTCGACAGCGAGCGGCTGCGCCTCGAGGCCTACCAGAAGCTCTCCAGCGCGAGTTCGCCGACGGCGGGACCGGACCAGATCGACCTCGTCCTCGAGGAACTCACCGACCGGTACGGCGAACCGCCGCAGCCCGTGAAGAACCTCATCGCCGTGTCCCGGCTGCGCTGGCTGGCCCAGCAGATCGGGCTCAGCGAGGTCGTCGCGATGGGTTCGAACCTGCGGGTCGCCCCTGCCGACCTGGCCGATTCCATCCAGGTGCGGCTGCAACGGATGTACCCCGGGTCGCGCTACTTCACCCAGAACGCGTCGCTCACCGTGCCGATGCCCCGCGTCAGCGTCGGCATGGGCGCGGACGAGCCGCTCGAGGACTCGGCGCTGATCGAGTGGGCCGGCACGCTGCTGGCGACGATCTTCCCGCGACCGGTGGCCGCCGACAAGCCTGCCGCCGACCCCACGCTCGAGACCAAAACCAGGAGCACACCGTGACCGATCCGGACACCGCCCAGGCATTCCCAGCCCAGCCGAGCCAGCTCGACATCCTGATCGAAACGGTCGCGCGGCTGCGCGCGCCGGGTGGCTGCCCGTGGGACGCCGACCAAACCCACGAGTCCCTCGTGCAGTACCTGGTCGAGGAGAGCCACGAACTCATCGACGCGATCGAGGCCGGCAGCCGCGAGGAGATGATCGAGGAGCTCGGCGACGTGCTCTACCAGGTGATCTTCCACGCCGACATCGCCGCGCACACGAGCGGCGAGGATTTCGACATCCAGGATGTCGCCGCGCAGATGACCGCGAAAATGGTCGGGCGGCATCCGCACGTCTTCGGCGACATGACGCTCGACACGGCCGACGACGTCGTGGCTGCGTGGGACGACTTCAAGGCCGCCGAGAAGCCCCACCGCACGAGCGTGCTCGACGGAATCCCGCAGGGCATGCCCGCGCTCGCGCTGGCCGACAAGGTGCTCGGCCGGGCGCAGAAGATCGGACTGCTCGAAGAGGATGCCTCGTCGCCGCTGCCGATCGACAGCGAAGACGAACTCGGCCCGATCCTGCTGGCCATCGTCTCCGCGGCGAAGGCCCAGGGGCTGGACTCCGAGCGGGCGCTCCGCAGCGCGCTCCGCGACCTGCAGGACGAGATCCGCGCCGCGGAGGCCGAGCTCGCCCAGCCCGCCGCCGATTCTGCCGACGCCGGCATCATCGGCCTCCCGACCCCCGGCTAGCCTTTTCCTCCCGCTTCCTCCC
>DHJB01000010.1:24545-29196 GCA_002404115.1 Microbacteriaceae bacterium UBA4731 | reverse complement strand
CCCGCTTCCTCCCCGCGAGACTGCAGTTGTGGTCGCTAAAACGCGCTCATAACGACCACAAGTGCGTTTTCGCGGGGGAGTCGCGGTGCCGGCGCCGGTCAGGCGACGCGGCGGCCAGCGGGAAGGCGGCGCGCCGGGGTCATCGTGCGGCGCCAGGCCCAGAGCAGCGCCCCGGCGCCCAGCGCCAGATGGATGCCAAGCCCCACGAACCAGGACGGCACCGCTTTGTCGTAGATGTCGCGCGCTGTCGGGGGCTGCCCCTCCCCGCCGCTGTAGACATCCGTGGACGTGCAGTAGTCGGATTCGATCTGCAGGGAGGGCGCCTCCTGCGCCTGGCGCACCCCGACCGTGATCCAGCCGAACAGGTCCTTGGGGTTGCCTGAGGCGTCGAATGTACGGGGGGAGGCATCCGCCACGACGACGTAGGGGTTCGCGGCGAGCACCCACCAGTAGTGGTCGAAGCGGGGGATGTCCATCGTGGTGGGCGCGTCAGAGCACCCGGCCCTCGGCGTCACGGTCGCCTCCGCCTTCGTGGCCGTGCCGAGCAGGGCGAACGCGATGGGCGTGCCGACGCTCAGCGCCGCCACGACGAGGTAGGTGACCACGATCGAGAACAGCGGGCGGGTGACGATGCCGGACAGCCCGACGCCGACCGCCGCGATGACCCCGAGCTCGGCGGCGAGCACGAGCACGGAGACGGCGACCGTGGCGAGCGAGACCTGGCCGAGGGTGACCGCGAAGAGCAGGAATGGAACGGCGGCGGCGAGAAACGCGAGGGCCGTGATCCAGGCCGCGACGAACTTACCGAGCACCAGCTGGCCGGAGCTGATCAGGGTGACCTGGGTCGTGGCGAGCGTGCCGATGTCGCGGTCGCCGTTGATGGCGTTTCCGCTCAGCGCGGGCGAGACGAGCGTGCCGAGCAGTAGCACGAAGAAGATGACGGTGGAGAAGACACCGCCGCCGCCGGTCTCCCACGCGGATGTCGAGAGCCAGAGAAGGATCGTGACTGCCGCGACGAGCAGCACGAAGATGCCGAGCAGCACGTACCAGGCGACCCCGCGCACGCGCTGGCGTAGCTCAAGCGTGACGATGAGCCAGAGCCCGGCGAAGAAGTGGCGGCGGGGCGCGCGGCCGGAGGCCGGGCCGGGAGCCTGGCTTGGCGTGGGGCTGAGAGTGCGGCTCATGCGGATACCCCTCCGCTGACTGCGGGTCTGCTCAGGTCGAGGAAGGTGTGTTCGAGGTCGCCGACGGCCGGGCCGAAGGCAATCACCCGCACGCCCGCCGCGACGAGCCGGGCGAGCAGATCGGCGGCGGCGGCCTCGTTCTCGACCTGCACGAGCGTGCCGAGGTGGTCGCTGCGGAGGCCGGCGACCCCGGAGGTGCGGAGGGCTCCCTCGAGCGCGTCCGGGTCGAGCGAACGGATGCGCCAGTCCCGGGCACTCGCGCCGGCCTGGGCGATGCGTTCGGCGCTCGCCGTGACGCCGTCGGCGAGGTACACCGCGGCATCCGCCATCTCGTCGAGCTCGGCGAGCACGTGGCTCGACACGAGGATGCCCGTTCCCTCGCCCGCGAGGCGGCGCACGAGTTCGCGCAGCGCGACCCGGGCGGCGGGGTCGAGGCCGGATGCCGGTTCGTCGAGTAGGAGCACCGAGGGGGAGTGAACGAGGGCGCGGGCGAGGCTCAGACGCTGCTTCTGACCGCGGGAGAGCACGCGGGACGGCTGCTCGGCGAGGGCCTCGAGGCCGGGATGTCGCGCGGTGGCGCGGGATGCCGGGTGCCGGTAGCGTCGAACCATGAGCGAGACATCCTTCAACGAACTTCTGTCCACCCAGATCGGCAACGAGTTTGCCGCGTCGCAGCAGTACATTGCGATCGCCGTGTGGTTCGACAACCAGGACCTTCCCCAGCTGGCCGCGCACTTCTACCGCCAGTCGATCGAAGAGCGCAACCACGCCATGATGCTCGTGCAGTACCGCCTCGACCGTGACCTCGGCGTCGAAATCCCGGGCATCCCGGCGGTTCGGAACGACTTCGCGAACGTCGTCGAGCCGATCGCCCTGGCCCTCGCGCAGGAGAAGCAGGTCACGAGCCAGATCGAGGCGCTCTTCCGCGCCGCGCGCGCCGACGGCGATGCGCTCGGCGAGCAGGCCATGCTGTGGTTCCTCAAGGAGCAGGTCGAGGAGATCGCCTCCATGTCGACCTTGCTGACCATCGCCCAGCGCGCCGGCGACAACCTGTTCGACATCGAGAACTTCGTCGCTCGGGAAACCGTCGGCGCCGCCGCCGTCGAGGCGGATGCCCCCGGCGCCGCCGGCGGCGCCCTCTAGCCCGCACTCACGAGCGGGGGTCGCAGTGCCCGACCTGACAGAATCGTGGGTATGGCTTCTTCTGTGACCCCGCCGCGCGGCATGCGCGATTTCCTGCCCAAGGACAAGGCCACCAGGGAGCACGCCCTCGGCGTCATCCGGCGCAGCTTCGCCGCGCACGGGTTCGACGAGATCGAAACCCCGGTCATGGAGGACGCCGCGTTCCTGCACTCCGGGCTCGGCGGCGACAACGAGAAGCTCGCGTTCGCCGTGATGAAGCGCGGCCTGGGCCCGGCGGATGTCGCGGCCGCCGCGGCATCCGGAGACCTGCTCTCCCTGGCCGACCTGGGCCTCCGGTTCGACCTGACGGTGCCGCTGGCCCGGTTCTATGCCACCCACCGCGCCAACCTGCCGACCGTCTTCCGGGCGATCCAGATCGCCCCGGTCTGGCGCGCCGAGCGCCCGCAAAAGGGCCGCTACCGCCAGTTCGTGCAGTGCGACATCGACATCATCGGCGAGGCCGGCCCGCTCGCCGAGATCGAACTGATCACCGCGACCGTCGCCGCCCTCGATGCGCTCGGCCTGGCCGGATGCTCGATCCGGATCAACGACCGGCGGATCCTCGCGGCCCTGCTGGCGCACTGGAACGTCGCCCCCGGCCTCACCGAGCGCGCCCTCATCACCATCGACAAGCTCGACAAGATCGGGGTCGACGGCGTCGTCGCCGAGCTGGGCGGCCTCGGCATCGACACCGACGGCATCGCCGACACCCTGCACGCGATTTCCCAGGTCGGCTGGGACCTCGACGTCACCGCCCCGGAGTTCACCTGGCTCGACGCGGCGGCGTACGCCGACCTGCTGGCGCTCCGCGCCGCCGTGCCCGGCGCACGGATCGACTTCGACCCCACCCTCGTGCGCGGGATGGGCTACTACACGGGCACGATCTTCGAGATCGCCCACCCGGAGCTCGGCTATTCGCTCGGCGGCGGCGGCCGCTATGACGGCATGATCGGCCGGTTCCTCGGCACCGACGTTCCCGCCTGCGGGTTCTCGATCGGCTTCGAACGCATCGTCGACCTGCTCGGCGCCGACGAGGCATCCGCGGCCAACGCGGTCGTGCTCGTGCACGAGAAGGATGCCGACGCCGCGCACCTGGTCGCCCTCAAGACCGCGCTCGTGGCGGACGGACTGCGCGTGCGGCTCGAACGCCGGGCGAAGAACCTCAAGGCCCTGCTCGAGCGCGCGGCCGACGCCGGCTACAGCCGCTTCGCATTCGTCACCGCCGACACCGTCGACGCGTCATCCCTCGACTTCAAGCCGCTGGCCTAGGCGAGACTCAGTAGACTAACCGGGGATTACGTCGACGTTTTCCGCAACCCCCACACACCAAGACACAGGAGATAGTTGTGGCTCTCATTGAGGTAGTAGAAGCACGCGAGATTCTTGACTCCCGCGGCAATCCGACCATCGAGGTCGAGGTCTTGCTGTCGGATGGCACGGTCAGCCGCGCGGCAGTTCCGTCCGGCGCATCGACGGGCGCCTTCGAGGCGTTCGAGTTGCGCGACGGCGACAAGTCCCGCTACCAGGGCAAGGGTGTCCGCAAGGCCGTTGACGCCGTTATCGACGACCTCGGCCCCGCCGTCGAGGAGCTCGACGCCAGTGACCAGCGCATCGTCGACGCCGTCCTGATCCAGATGGACGGGACCGACAACAAGGAGCGTCTCGGCGCGAACGCCATCCTCGGCGTCAGCCTCGCCGTCGCCAAGGCCGCAGCCATCTCCGCCGGCCTCCCGCTGTTCCGCTACCTCGGCGGTCCGAACGCGCACACCCTGCCGGTTCCGCTGATGAACATCATCAACGGTGGCTCGCACGCCGACAACGACGTGGACATCCAGGAATTCATGATCGTCCCGATCGGCGCCGAAACGTTCAGCGAAGCGCTCCGCTGGGGCGTCGAGACCTACCACGCGCTCAAGGCGCTGCTGCAGTCGAAGGGCCTCTCGACCGGCCTCGGCGACGAGGGCGGCTTCGCCCCGAACCTGCCGAGCAACCGTGCGGCGCTCGACCTCATCGTCGAAGCGATCACCAATGCCGGCTACACGCCCGGCACCGACATCGCCCTCGCGCTCGACTGCGCGGCGACCGAGTTCTACAAGGACGGCTCGTACCACTTCGAGGGCAAGAAGCTGTCCGCCCAGGAGCTCGTCGCCTACTACTCCGAGCTCGTCGAGGCCTACCCGCTCGTCTCCATCGAGGACCCGCTCGAGGAAGAAGACTGGGACGGCTACGTGCACCTCACCACGGAGCTCGGCCACAAGGTGCAGATCGTCGGCGACGACCTGTTC
>DHJB01000010.1:0-24327 GCA_002404115.1 Microbacteriaceae bacterium UBA4731 | reverse complement strand
GGCGACGACCTGTTCGTGACCAACCCGATCCGTCTGGCCAAGGGCCTGGAAATCGGCGCGGCGAACTCCATCCTGGTCAAGGTCAACCAGATCGGCACGCTCACCGAGACGCTGGATGCCGTGGCCCTCGCCCAGCGCAGCGGCTACACCGCGATCCTCTCGCACCGCTCCGGCGAGACCGAGGACACCACGATCGCCGACCTCGCCGTCGCGACCGACGCCGGCCAGATCAAGACCGGTGCGCCTGCCCGGAGCGAGCGCGTGGCTAAGTACAATCAGTTGCTGAGGATCGAAGAAGAGCTCGGCGAGGCCGCGGTTTACGCGGGTCGCGGCGCCTTCCCGCGGTTCAGCGCCTAGTTTGTCCTGGGGCTCTCGAGGCGCGGGATCATCCCGGCGCCTTGAGAGCCCCATTTTTTTCCACCGCACGAACCCGGATGTCCAGCGAAAGGAGTTGCCGTGGCCAGGAAGACCAGCGAACGGCAGCCCCTCGCGCAAACGGTCGCGCAGACCCCCGTCGCCGGCTGGCTGCGCGGCATCCGCCTCTCCGGCTTCTCGCTGGTGATGATGGGGATCCTGGTGCTCGCCGTCGTCGTGATCGCGCCGAACCTGCGCACCTACGCCGCGCAACGCCAGGAGATCAACCGGCTGAACGCCGCCGTCACCGATCAGCAGGCCACGGTCGACCGGCTGAAGACCGAGCGTGAGCGCTACAACGACCGCACCTTCATCACCACCCAGGCCCGCGACCGGCTGTCCTACGTGCTGCCCGGCGACATCAGCTTCCTCGTGATCAACGACCTCCCGCTGCCGGTCGCCGGCGCGGATGCCGCGCCGGTCAGCACGGACATCCAGCACACCAACGTCGATTGGATCTCCTCCATGTTCGCCTCCGTCATGACGGCCGGCCTCGCTCCCCAGGCGGCCTCGAAATGAGCCGGCCTCCCTTCGACCCCGTCACCGCCGAAGACATCCAGACGGTTTCCGCCCAGCTGGGCCGACCGGCCAGGGACGTCGTCGGCATTGCCGCGCGCTGCGTCTGCGGCGCCCCGACGGTCGTGGCCACCGCGCCCCGGCTCGCCGACGGCACGCCGTTCCCTACCCTGTATTACCTGTCGCACCCCGCCGCGACCGCCGCGCTCTCGTTCCTCGAGGCCACGCAGGTGATGAACGAGTACAACCAGATGCTCGCCGACGACGAGGACCTCCGCGCCAAATACCGTGCGGCGCACGAGAGCTTCCTGGCCGACCGCGAATCACTGGGCATCGTGCCGGAGATCGCCGGGATCTCCTCCGGCGGCATGCCCGAGCGGGTGAAGTGCCTGCACGCGCTGGCGGCGCACTCGCTGGCCGCCGGGCCCGGTGTGAACCCCATCGGCGACCTCGCGCTCGCGCGGGCCGCATGGACGCCGACCGTCTGCGAGTGCCTCGACTACACCTCGCCGGGGTTGGCGGGCAAGTGACATCCGCCTGGCGACGCATCGTCGCCGGCCTCGTGCTGTGCCTCGCGGCGGGAGTACCCGTCGGATCCGTCGTCGTCGACGCCCCGCCGGCGCACGCCGACCAGGTGCGCGACCTGCAGTACTGGCTGAACGACTACGGATTCACCCGCGCCTGGGCCACCACCGGGGGCGCCGGCGTCAAGGTCGCCATCATCGACACGGGCGTTGACGGCAGCGTGCCGGAGCTGGCCGGAGCGATCGTCGGCGGCACGGATGTCTCCGGCCTGGGCTCAGCGAACGGCCAGACTCCCGTCGGCGACGGCAGTCAGCACGGCACGCTCGTCGCTTCCCTGCTCGCGGGCCGGGGCACCGGAGACGGCAACGGCATCATCGGCGTTGCTCCGGAGGCGTCGATCCTCAGCGTCTCCGTCGGCTTCGGCTCCAGCGGCGCCACGGTCAGCAATGACGACCAGATCGCCACCGGCATCCGGTGGGCCGTCGACCACGGCGCCAGCGTGATCAACATGTCGCTCACCCGAAACACCCTCGACTGGCCGGAAAGCTGGGACAGCGCGTTCCTCTACGCGTTCGAACACGACGTGGTCGTCGTGGCCGCCGCCGGCAATCGCGGCAGCGGCACCACGGAGGTCGGTGCCCCGGCGACCATCCCCGGCGTGCTCACGGTCGCCGGTGTCGACCGCAACAAGGAGGCCAGCTTCGACGCGTCCTCGCAGGGCATCACCATCTCGGTGGCCGCCCCGAGCGAACAGCTCGTTGGCGTCGTCCCCGGCGGCGGATACGTGCAGTGGAGCGGCACGAGTGCGGCCGCTCCCATCGTCTCCGGGCTGGTGGCGCTTGTGCGGGCCGCCTACCCGGGGCTCAACGCGGCCGGGGTGATGAACCGCGTCATCGCGACGGCGAACCCGGACGGGCATGACGTGCCGAGCCCGATCTACGGCAACGGCCTGATCGACGCCGCGGCTGCCGTCAAGGCGACCGTCCCGGCATCCGCTGCCCAGACGCCCACCACGCTGCTGAAGGACTGGATCCACCTGCACCGGCGCGCCGAATCGACGCCGACACCGACGCCGAAACCCACCCCGGCGGCGCCGGTGGAGCCCAGGCAGGACCCGGCGCTGCCCACGCGCGACGTGCTCTCGGCCTGGCTGCCGAACCGGGTCACGATGACATATATCAGCATCCCGCTCGCCGTCCTTGTGGGGTTTGGTATCCTAGTAACGCTGTTCGGCACAGGGGCCACTCGGCATATCAGGCGGACGCGGCGCAAGTCGTAAGATTTCGCACATCCAGGATCATGTAGGAGGCCTTCTCATCGTGCCCAGAATTCTCATCGTCGGTGGCGGCTACGCCGGTTTTTACACCGCTTGGAAGCTTGAGAAGTGGCTGCGTGCCGGCGAAGCAGAGGTCACCGTCGTTGACCCGCTCCCGTACATGACGTACCAGCCCTTCCTGCCCGAGGTTGCCGCCGGCTCGATCGAGCCGCGTCACTCCGTCGTCGCCCACCGACGTCACCTGAAGAAGACGAACGTGATCACGGCCAAGGTCACCCACGTGAACCACGCGGCCAAGACCGCGACCATCACCCCGCCGGTGGGTGAGCCGTGGGAGTTCGAGTACGACCACGTCGTCGTGACCGCGGG
The DNA here is from genome assembly GCA_002404115.1 of Microbacteriaceae bacterium UBA4731. The sequence goes on along the minus strand of DHJB01000010.1, from coordinate 21,227 downwards.
CGCCGTATCGCGCACGTTCCCGATCCCGGGCGTCGCCGACCAGGCGATCGGCCTCAAGACCATCGAGGAAGCCATCGCCATCCGCGACCGCGTCCTCACCAACTTCGACAAGGCATCCATGCTGCCGGCCGGCCCGGAGCGCGACCGACTGCTCACCTTCGTGGTCATCGGCGGAGGGTTCGCCGGCATCGAGGTGTTCGCCGAGCTGCGCTCGTTCGCCACCTCGCTGCTCAAGTCCTACCCGCAGATCGCCTTCGAAGACACGCATTTCCACCTCGTCGAGGCGATGAGCCGGATCATGCCGGAGGTCTCGCTGCCGACCAGCCACTGGGTCATCGACAACCTCGCCTCGCGCGGCGCAGAGATTCACCTGGACACCCAGCTGACCTCAGCCGTCGACGGCAAGATCGAACTGTCCACCGGCGAGAGCTTCGAAACCGACCTCATCGTGTGGACCGCCGGCGTCATGGCCAACCCGGCCATCGTGCGTCACACCGACCTGCCGATCGAAGAGCGCGGCCGCCTGCAGGTGCGCGCCGACCTGCGCGTCGGTACCGAGGATGATTTCATCGAAGGCGCCTGGGGCGCCGGCGACGTGAGCGCCGTGCCCGACCTGAGCGGCGGGGGAGTCGGCGGTTTCTGCGTGCCGAACGCCCAGCACGCCGTTCGCCAGGGCAAGTTGCTCGCGAAGAACCTCGTCGCCGTGCTTCGCGGAGAGGGCCCCAAGGAGTATGTGCACAAGAACATGGGTGCCGTCGCCGGCCTCGGCGTCGGTTATGGCGTGTTCCAGTCCGGCAACCTGGCCATCAAGGGCCTCCCGGCCTGGTTCGCGCACCGCGGCTACCACGGCCTCGCCATGCCGAGCTGGGAGCGCAAAGTTCGCGTTATCGTCGGCTGGGTGAACAACTTCTTCCTCGGCCGCGACATCGTCTCACTCGGCGCAGCGCAGAACCCTCGCGCCGTGTTCGAGGAGTTCGCCGCGCGTCCGAAGCCCCCGGCCGCGGCGGCTCCGGCTGCCCCGGAGGCTATGGCCAAGGCTCCGCGTGCGCCGCGCAAGACGGCGGCGAGCGTCGCCGCGAAGTAGCGCCGCCAGCACCTACGCTTGAAGCGTCGGAGGTCCCCTGGGGGTCCTCCGACGCGCCCCCGTAGCCCAATCGGCAGAGGCAGACGACTTAAAATCGTCACAGTCTGGGTTCGAGTCCCAGCGGGGGCACAGGATCGCTTTCGGAGTCCGTGAACTCGGCGGGCCCTCGCCGCCTGCGAGAATAGGCGGATGCCCCGCGACCGCCGTTTCGATGTTGCGCGCGGCTTGCTCATCACGTCGGTGGTCTTCGGGCACCTGCTCGAGAAGACAGGCGGGTGGGACCAGGACGGCACACGGTTCATCCTGACCGTCCTATACGCGTTCCATATGCCCGTGTTCATCTTCCTCACGGGGATCACGGCGAAACCGGACGGCCTCGCCCTGCGAGTGGCCCGTCTCTTGTCGATCCTGGTGCTGTTCCAGGTGCTCTTCGCCGCGCTCGACCTCGCGCTGGGGCAACAACCGTGGGCATGGTTTGAACCGTTCTGGGTGCTCTGGTACATAGCCGCCATGGTCTGGTGGCAGCTCACGGTCCCGTTGATCCAACGCTTCCCCAAGACCCTGCTTGCCGTCGCGGTGGTCGTGGCGTTCGCGGCGGGAGCCATCGACGTTCCCGGCAATGTCCTGGCGTACTCGCGCGCCGCGGTCTTCTTCCCGTTCTTCGTGATCGGCAACGCGTGGGGGAATCAGATCCTCCGTCTGCTTGCTCGTGTGCCGTTAGCGGTGAAGCTTGCGCTTCCTGTGACACTCCTCTGCGCCGCCGTCGCGCTGTTCGCCGTCCACGGCGACCCACATTGGCTCTTCGGAAACTGGGGGTACGCGCAACTGGGCGTTGATGTCCTCGGCGGTGCGTTCGGCCGGGTCGCGCTGATGCTGGTCGCCGCGTTAGGCACGTCGGCGTTCCTGGTTTGGGTTCCGGCACGGTCTCCTGCCGTCGAGAAACCCGGGCGTCACAGTCTGGCGGTCTTCATCTGGCACGCCGCGTTTGTCACGGTTCTCGCCGTCGTCCTGCCGGCGAGCGTGCTCGAGTGGCCGTTGTGGGTGAGGCTCCTGGGCGATGCCGCACTCACCGTCATCCTGGTCACGATCTTCTCCGCCGCCATGTTCGAGAGAAGCGTCAGGCTTGTGGCCGGGGTGCCCGATCGTGCTCGCCAGCTGACCCGGGCGTGAGTCTCACAGCGCGTTAGGGCAGCGCCGGAAGCACGAACCGCTGCCAGGCCCAGGCGCCGACGCTGACCGCGGCGAAAACGCCGATTGCGACCCAGAGCAGCGTGACCGTACCCGCACCCTGCCAGGCCGCGACGACGGGAGAGAGCACACCGAACATGACCGTGAAGGCGATCATGGTCAGTCCGGCCCAGATGGGCGGCGACCAGGCGAGGATGCTGCGCCCGCTCGTGTTCCCGAGGGGCATCAGCACGAGCACCGCCGAGCCGACCGACGCGAGCACCACGATGTTGGCAATCTCATTGCCCAGGGTGCCCAGGAAGCCGTGCCGCGACGCCGGCAGGGCGCCGAGGGTCAGCCAGCCGACCATGGCGAGCACGATCAGGCTGCCTGCCCGCACGGCCGCCAACTGCCCGCGCCGCGTGACCGTCTGACCTGCTCCCAAGGCGACGCTCCCGAGGAGCGCGAACAGCAGCGCCGGATGTATCCCAAAGAGGCGTGAGGCGAGCGCGGCGGCGCCGACCAGGAGCAGGTAGCGCGGCAGGAAGGTGACGGCTGCCGGGGTCCGCAGCACACGCGAACTCCACCAGAGCGGCACGAGGATCCCGACCGCGTTCACCACGACGAGGCCGATGACGGCCGCGACGAGCAGCCGGACGTAGGCCGGCCGGTCCAGCACCGGGCCGGACAGCATGACGAGAGTGGCGGCGGCGATGAGCGCGGCAGCGCCGACCAGTCGGCGGTTCAGGCGCAGCACGGGCGCGGTCTCGAATTCTTCCCTGGCGCGGTTGCGCCCGGTGAGCGCGACGCCGGGCCACAGCGGGCGCCCGCCCCGCGCGCGCGAAATGGTGCCGGCCAGCAACCGCGCCGGCATGGCCAGGAGCAACACGACGCCGAGCGCCAGGAGCACGGCCTGAAGCCAGGGGAACGCGTCCGCCGATCCGGGCGGGGTGACCGCGGTGGCAAAACGGGTGGGGTCGTTCCAGCCGCCCGGAGTGCGCGCCCCCGGGCTGACGGGGGCGGCATGTGCGTGCGTGGGCGGAGCGACCGGGAGCGCGGGCGAGGCCGGGAGTGCAGGCGAAGCCGGTGCCGCTGTGGCGCCGGCGCTCGGAGTCGGGGTCGGGGTCGGGGTCGGCTTGCCGGGCTTGACATAGGCCACCGTGATTGGGCGGCTGCCCGGACCCACATTGCCCGCGGCATCCTGCTGCACGGCGATGACGGAGTAGGAACCGGCGGCCACCCCGCCGGCCGAGCAACTCCAGGCGCCGCCGACCACGGCGGCGCTGCAGACCGAGTACGCGCCGGCGAACACCGTCACCGTCGCGCCGGCCTCCCCTCGGCCCGAGTAGGTTGCGCCGGCCACCGGAACCCGGTCGCCACCGGCGGGCGAGGACACCGTGGGCGCAGCCGGGCTGTCGACGTCGAAGAGGATCGTCACGGGTGCGCTGTCGTTGGACGACGACGGGTCGCTGTAGCCGGTGCTCTGGGAGGCGGTCACCGTTCGGTTGCCGCTGGTGAGCCGGCCCTCGAACAGGCACGACCAGGCTCCCTTGCCGTCGGCGGTGGAGGTGCACCGCTGGCCGGTCGACACCGCGGCGGTGACGGATGCGCCGGGGTACCCGGTTCCGCGCACAATGCCATTGGATGCACCCCGGCTGCTCGAACCGCCCGTGACCGTGGGGGCCGCGAGCACGGCGTAGGTGGTCTTGTCGAACAGTGACGAGTCCCCCGTCACCACGGCTCGCAGCGTGACCGACGGACCGCTCGGAAGGGCGACATCCGAGCAGCTCCACCCGGTGGTGCCGTCGACCGCGACGATACAGAGCGGGTCGCCGCCCGTGGGGGAGAGCAGCTGGATCTCCTGGCCGGCGTCGCGAGTGCCGGAGATGGTCGTGGTCGCGCTGCCGATGAAGGTGCCGGCCGGCGGCCCGGTGATCGCCGGGGCGGCCGCAGAATTGAGAGACGGCGTGGGTGTCGGGGTGGCGGTCGGCTCCGGCGTGGGCTCGGCCGCGAATGCCGCGCCGGGGGCACCGAAGCCGACGAGGCAGGCCAGGAGGGCCGCGGCGACGCGGAACACCTGCCACCGGCCAGACCGCCCCGAACCGCTCACAACCACACCCCCGATACACCCCCATTTCAGGGGCCGGGGCCGCGCAAGTCAACCCCGGCGCGCCGGGCTCCGCAACAAAGGAACTCATTCGTTACCTGGCGGCCGCTTTCCCATGGTGCATACTGGCGGCTGGGTCACGTGTCCGCTGTCGTGCCCGGATTTGGCGAGAACCGTATGAGCACTCCCACGATGGTGGCCGTCTTTGCCGAACCGACCCGGCGCGTGCCCGGCCGGTGGATCGCCGCCTTCGCGACGGCCTGGCTCGGCATCTGGATGGCCCAGCTCACGCCCGTGCAACTGTTGCTGCCGGCCCAGATCGACAAGCAGCTGAATCCGCAGAACTGGGTCGACAGCGTCGTCGCGTTCGGCATCATCTCCGGCATCGCCGGGGTCTGCGCGATCGTGGCGTACCCGGTCACCGGCGCGCTCTCCGACCGCACGACCTCCCGGTTCGGGCGACGCCGGCCGTGGATCGCCGGCGGCACGGCCGTCTTCGCGCTCTCGCTGCTCCTTCTCGGCGTGCAGGAGAACCCGGTCGGGATCGGGCTCTGCTGGGCGCTCGCCCTCACCGGGTTCTGCGTGCTCACGGCCGCGCTCACGGCCACCATCTCCGACCAGGTGCCGGTCGACCAGCGCGGCTTCGTCTCCGGCTGGATGTCGGCGCCACAGGCGGTCGGGATCATCCTCGGGCTCCTGCTGGTCACGATGCTCTTCACCGTGCAGTTCGCCGGGTATGCCGTGGTCGCGATCCTGCTCGTCGTCCTGGTGATCCCGTTCCTGTTCCTGCCCGACGGCGTCCTGCCCGACGGTGAGCGCGAGTCGATCACCGTGCGCGGCGTGCTGGACAGCCTGTGGATCAGCCCGCGCGAGTACCCGGACTTCGGCTGGACGCTGCTCAGCCGGGTGCTGGTGAGCTTCGGGAACGCCTTCGGCACGACCCTGCTGCTGTACTTCCTGATGTTCGGGCTGAAGGATGCCCACGCGGAGGACGACCTGATCCTGCTCACGCTCATCTACATGGTGTTCGTGATCCTCGCCTCGATCGTGCTCGGCCGGCTGAGCGACCGTCTCGGCCGCCGCAAGGTCTTCGTTTTCTTCGCCTCGGCGCTGCAGGGAATCGCGTCGCTGATGCTCGCGTTCATCCCCGACCTCACGATGGCCATGGTCGCCGCCGGCATCCTCGGCCTCGGCTACGGCTGCTTCCTGTCGGTGGACCAGGCCCTCGCGACGCAGGTCCTGCCCGATCCGGCCGCACGCGGCAAGGACCTCGGCATCATGAACATCGCCACCGCCGTGCCGCAGGCCGTCGCCCCGCTGCTCGGCGCGTTCGCGGTCGCCGCCCTCGGCGGTTTCCAGGGGCTGTTCCTGCTGTCGGGCCTGTTCGCCTTCGGCGGTGCGCTCGCGGTCGCCAAGGTGCGGTCCGTGCGCTGATGGGCATCGACCTGTCGCGCCGGCCGGAGACGGCGCCGTGGCTGGTCCCCGGGTCGTACTGGCCGGGCCTCGGTGACGCCACCGCCCATCTGGACACGCCCGTCGCCGCCCTGCACCTCGATGCCCTCCGTCACAACACGCACGCCCTGCTGGCCAGGGCGGCCGGCACCACGATCCGCGTCGCCACCAAGTCCATCCGGGTGCGCAGCGTGATCGAAGCGATCCTCGCCGTTCCGGGATTTCGCGGGGTGCTCGGGTACACGCTCGCCGAGGCGCTCTGGCTCGCCGAGACGGTCGACGACATCGTCGTTGCCTACCCGACCGCCGACCGGTCGGCGCTCGAGCGGCTGGGGCGCTCGCCGGAGCTCGCGGCGAAGGTCACCCTCATGGTCGACTCGATCGCCCACCTCGACTTCATCGACTCCGTGCTGCCGCCGGGCAGCCGCGAAACCATCCGGGTCTGCCTCGAACTCGATTCCGCCTGGGATGCCCCGCTGTTCGGGCACCTCGGCGTGTGGCGCTCACCCGTGCGCACCCCTGGGGCCGCGAAGGCGCTGGCGATCGGCATCGTCTCCCGGCCCGGCTTTTCGCTCGTCGGCATGATGGGCTACGAGGCCCAGATCGCCGGCCTCGGCGACCGGCCGGCCGGCAGGCCGGCCCTGGGCAGGCGCAACCGCTGGATCCGGCGCCATTCGATCCCAGAGCTGGCACGGCGCCGCGGCGCTGCCGTCGCCGCCGTGCGACAGGTCGCCGAGCTGGAATTCGTGAACGGCGGCGGAACCGGGTCGCTCGAGAGCACCCACGCCGACGCATCCGTCACCGACATCGCGGCCGGCAGCGGCTTCTTCGGCGGGCACCTCTTCGACGACTACGCGAGTTTCCGCCCTGCTCCGGCGGCGGCATTCGCGCTGTCGGTCGTGCGCAAGCCCGCGCCGGGCACCGCGACGATGCTCGGCGGAGGCTGGATCGCCTCCGGCCCGCCCGGCGCCGACCGACTGCCGCGCCCGGTCTGGCCGGAAGGCCTCGCCCTGGTGCCGCGCGAAATGGCGGGAGAGGTGCAGACGCCGGTGACCGGGCCCGCCGCGGCCCGGCTCGCGGTCGGCGACCGGGTCTGGCTGCGCCACACCAAATCGGGGGAGCTGAGCGAACACGTGAACGGCTTCGTCCTCGTCGACGGCGACCGGGTGGTTGACGTCGTCCCCACCTACCGCGGCGAGGGGAAGGCATTCCTGTGAAACCGAGCGGAGCCGTCTGGCGGAACTGGGCCGGGACGGAATCCCTGCGGCCCCAACGCGTCGAACGGCCGACCAGCGCCGGCGCCGTGCAGCGCGCCGTGATCGCCGCCGGCCGAGCCGGCCAACGGATCAAGGCCGTCGGCGCCGGGCACAGTTTCACCGGAATCGCCGTGGCGCCGGGGGTGCAGCTGGACCTGCACGGCCTCGCCGGGCTCATCGGCGTGGATGCCGCCACCGGGCGGGCCACGCTGGCGGCCGGCACGCCGCTGCACCGGCTGCCCCGCCTCCTCGAACCACACGGGCTTGCCCTGCCGAACATGGGCGACGTCGACCGGCAGACGATCTCCGGCGCCACGTCCACCGGCACGCACGGCACGGGGCTCGGGCTCGGCGGCCTCGCCACCCAGATCGTCGCGCTTACCCTGGTCACCGGCGACGGCAGCCTGCTGCGGGTCAGCGAGACGGAGAACGCCGAGCTGCTTCCGGCAGCCCGGCTGGGGCTCGGCGCCCTCGGCATCATCGTCGACGTCACGATCCAGTGCGTGCCGGCCTTCCTGCTGCACGCCGTCGAGGCCGCCGAGCCGCTCGACGCCGTTCTCGACACCTGGCTCGAGCGATCCTCCGGCGCCGACCACTTCGAGTTCTACTGGTTCCCGCACACCGTCAGCGCGCTGACGAAAACCAACACGAGGCTGCCCTTCGGGGCCGAGCGCGCCCCGCTCGGCCGGGTGTCCGGATGGGTCGACGACGAACTTCTCGCGAATGGCCTCTACCGGGCCATCTGCGCCCTCGGCACCGCCGTGCCGGCCGTGGTGCCGGGTTTCAACCGCTTGGCCGAGAGCCTCAGCGGCCGCCGTGAGTACACGGATGTCTCCAGCAGCGTGTTCGTGAGCAACCGCACCGTGCGCTTCCGCGAAATGGAATACGCCATCCCGCTCACGCTCGTTCCCGCCGCCCTCCGCGAGGTGCGGGAACTGATCCAGCGCCGTGGCTGGCGGATCTCGTTCCCGGTCGAGGTGCGTTCCGCCGCGGCCGACGACCTCTGGCTCTCCACCGCGAGCGGACGAGAGACCGGGTACATCGCCGTGCACCGGTACCACCGGGAGGACCACACCGAGTTCTTCCAGGCGGTCGAAGCAATCATGCGCGCGCACGGCGGCCGCCCGCACTGGGGCAAGATCCACTACCAGGATGCCGCGTCGCTCCGCACGGTCTACCCGCGTTTTGACGACTTCCTGCTGGTTCGTGACAAGCTCGATCCGGAGCGTCGCTTCAGCAACAGCTATCTGGAAAGAGTCCTTGGTCGATGAGCAGTAACACCCCCGCCGCCCGCGCCTGGCAACATCGGGCGGCAGAGCTGGGCGACCGGCTTCCCGACGGTTTCATCGTCGGGACCGCGACGTCCGCGTTCCAGATTGAGGGCGGTGCACGCGACGGCGGCCGAGCGGAATCCACCTGGGACCCGTTCACGGCCACGCCCGGGCGCATCCTCGACGGCTCGAACGCATCCGTGTCCGCCGACCACTTCCACCACGTCACCGACGACGTCACCCTCCTCGGCGAGCTCGGCGGCGATGCCTACCGGTTCTCCTTCGCCTGGCCGCGCGTGCAGCCGGACGGACGCGGGGCGCTCAGCCGCGCCGGCCTCGCCTTCTACGACCGGCTGCTCGACGAGCTCCTCGTCGCCGGCATCAGCCCGATGGCGACGCTGCACCACTGGGACACGCCGCTCGCCCTCCGCGGCGGCTGGCTCAACCGCGACACCGCGCGGCGCTTCGGCGACTACGCGCACGCGCTCGGCGAGGTCTTCGGCGACCGCATCGACGCCTGGGTGACCGCGAACGAGCCGGCGACGGTCATGCTCAACGGGTACGCGCTCGGCACGCACGCGCCGGGGGAGGCGCTGCTCTTCGGCGCGCTGCCGGCGGCGCACCACCAGCTCCTCGGGCATGGCCTCGCCGTGCAGGGCCTGCGAGCCGCCGACGTGCGCGGCAAGATCGGGATCGCCAACGCGCATTCACCCGTGCAGGCGGCGTCCGGGCGCGAGGCCGACGAGATCGCCGCCGAGCTGTTCGACGTGCTCCACAACCGCATGTACGCCGACGCGGTGCTGCTCGGCCGTTACCCGGAGCCGCCGGAGCCGTTTCAAACCGCGCTGCGGCTGCTCCTCGAGACCGACCCGGAGGACCTGCGCACCATCCACCAGCCGCTCGACTTCTACGGCCTCAACTATAGCCAGCCCACCCGGATCGCCGCCGGTCCGCCGAAACCGAAGACCCCGGCCGCGCCGAGGAAGCCCACCGACAAGACGGATGCCGTCGCCGCGTTCCCGTTCCACGCTGAGCCGTTCCGCGAGTTCCCGGTCACCGGTGCCGGCACAGCCATCGCCCCCGAGTACCTCGGCGTGGCGCTCGGCGAGCTCCGGGCCCGGTACGGCGAGCACCTCCCGCCCGTGTACATCACGGCCAACGGTGCGAGCTTCCCCGATGTCGCCGATGTCCGCGGCGCGGTGCACGACCCGGCCCGGATCGACTACCTCGCCGAGCACATCACCGCCGCGCTCGACGCCGTCGCCCCCGGCAGCGTGGCCGAGGGAGTCGACCTGCTCGGGTACGTCGTCTGGTCGCTGCTCGATGGCTTCGAGTGGACGGCGGGCTACACCCAGCGGTGCGGCCTGGTGTACGTCGACTTCACCGACGGCGCCCGCGCCCGCACCCCCAAATCGTCCTACCGCTGGCTGCAGAAGGTCCTCTCCTCCCGCTGACCCCTCCATTCCCACCGCGAAACTGCAGTTGTGGTCACTAAAACGCGCTCATAACGACCACGAGTGCGTTTTCGCGGGAGGGGACAGGGCGGGCTACGGGGTGCGGCGGCGCAGGGTGATCGAGCCGAGCACGACGGCGCCGACGATCCAGGCCCCGATGATGAGCAGTTCGCCGCCGACGTACGCGGCGTCCTCGGTATCGGTGGCGACAGCCTGCAGGGCGTCGATGGCGTGCGAGAGCGGCAGCCAGTCGCTGATCGCGCGCAGCACGTCGGGCAGCTGCTCGCGCGAGAGGAAGATCCCGCCGAGCAGGATCTGCGGGAAGACGAGGGCCGGCATGAACTGCACGACCTGGAACTCGGTGCGGGCGAACGCGCTCGCCAGCAGGCCGAGGGTGGTGCCGAGCACGGCGTCGGCGACGGCCACGGCCAGCAGCATCCAGATCGAACCCCGGATCTCGAGCCCGCACACCCACACCGAGTAGCCCACCGCGATCGCCGACTGCAGCACCGCGAGCAGGCCGAACGCGAGGGTGTAGCCGAGGATCAGGTCGCCCCTGCCGAGCGGCATCGAGAGGAGCCGTTCGAGCGTTCCGGTGCGGCGCTCCCGGAGGGTGGTGATGCTCGTGACCAGGAACATGGCGATGAACGGGAACAGGGCCAGGACCGCCGGCCCGACGACCGCGAAGACCGGGGTGTCGGAGAAGATCCAGGCGAGCAGCCCGATCAGGAGGCTCGGCACCACGAGCAGTAGCCCGATCGTGCGAGGGTCGTGCCGCACCTGGGTGAGGATGCGGCCGGCGGTGGCGAGCGTGCGCGCGGGGTTCATCAGTCTTCCCCGCCCGGTTTGGCGGGATGTGAGGGGATCAGGGCCAGGAACGCCGCCTCGATGTCGGCCGTGCCGGTCGCGGCCAGCAGCCCGGCCGGGGTGTCGTCGGCCAGCACGTCGCCGTCGCGCATGAGCAGGAGACGGTCGCACCGGCTGGCCTCGTCCATGACATGGCTGGAGACGAGCAGGCTCGTCCCGGCGGCGGCCAGCCGGTGGAACAGGGCCCATAGCTCGACCCGCAGCACCGGGTCGAGGCCGACGGTGGGTTCGTCGAGCACCAGCAGTTCCGGCGAGCCGAGCAGGGCGCCGGCGAGGGAGACCCGGCTGCGCTGGCCGCCGGAGAGCGACCCGGCCAGCTGGCCGGCCTGCGCGATGAGGTCGGTGGCCTCGATCACCCGGTCCACATCGGTGCGCGGGGCGCCGAGCACGGCGCGGAAGTACTGCAGGTTCTGACGCACCGTGAGGTCGTCGTAAATGCTGGCATCCTGCGTGACGTAGCCCACCCGGCGGCGGAGGGATGCCGTTCCGGCAGGTTCGCCGAGCACGGTGACCTCGCCCGACTGCACGATCTGCACGCCGACAATCGAGCGCATCAGGGTGGTTTTGCCGCATCCGCTCGGCCCGATCAGGCCGACGACGGCGCCCCGGGGCACGGTCAGGCTCAGCCCGTGCAGCACCGTGCGTTTTCCCCGCCTGGCGTGCAGGTCGTTCACGACGACGGCGGGGGATGACGTGTTCACCATTCCTGCATTATTCGCCGGTCAGGGCCAAAAGTCGTGCATCTCCTGACGTTTGGCTTGGAGTGTCATGGGAACCGGGTGGGAGGCTCGGGGCGCGCAGTTATGATTGTGCTGCATCGCAAATGGCCTCTACCGGCCCGTCCGATCACACTGCTCCACCACACTGCTCAGTCATATAGGAGAAGCTGCCATGGAATGGCTCATCCCGGTCCTCGTCGTTGTTGCACTTGTCGCCATCGTGGGAATTTACCTGTGGGCGACCTACAACTCGCTGGTCACCCTCAAAGTCCGCGTGGACGAGGCGTGGAGTGACATCACGGTGCAGATGAAGCGTCGTGCCGACCTCATTCCCAACCTGATCGAGTCGGTCAAGGGCTACGCAGCGCACGAGAAGGCCGTCTTCGAGAACGTCACGAAGGCACGCGCCGAGACGTTGAGCGCGCAGGGACCGGCCGAGGCGGCCGCCGCGGAGAACCACATGCAGCAGGCGCTGAAGAGCATCTTCGCCGTCGCCGAGGCGTACCCGCAGCTGCAGGCCAGCCAGAACTTCCTTCAGCTCCAGGCCGAGCTCGTCGACACCGAAGACAAGATCCAGGCCTCGCGCCGGTTCTACAACGGCGGCGTGCGCGAACTGAACACCAAGATCAAGGTGTTCCCGAACAACCTCATCGCCCGCAACCTCGGATTCACCGAACGTGACTTCTTCGAGGTGTCCGACTCCGCCGCCATTGCGGAGCCGCCCCGCGTGCAGTTCTAACGGCCGGCGGTCATGTACAGCGCGATCGCTCGGAACAAGCGAAACACAGTCTTCATCATCATCCTGTTCCTCGCCATGATCGGCGGACTGGGCTGGCTGGCGAACGATGTGTACAGCCCTCCCGGCAGCTACGGCATCCTGCTCATGACGCTCGTCGTGGCGACGCTCTACGCCGTGGTTCAGTACTTCCTGGCCGGTCGCCAGGCCATCGCCATGAGCGGCGGCGTGCGCATCAACAGCAAGGCCGAGCATCCCCGGCTCTGGCGGATCGTCGAAAACCTGTCGATCACCACGGGCACGCCCATGCCGGAGATCTACGTGATCAGCGACCCTGCCCCCAACGCGTTCGCCACCGGGCGTGACCCGCAGCACGCGATGGTCGCGGCCACCACGGGGCTGCTGGAGATCATGGACGACTCCGAACTCGAAGGAGTGATGGCGCACGAACTCGGGCACGTGCGCAACTACGACATCCGGCTGTCGATGATCGTGTTCGGCCTCGTCGTTGCCGTCGGGTTCATCTCCGACATGTTCCTGCGGATGGCCTTCTTCGGCCGCAACAATAATAACAACAACAACGGCAACCCGATCGTGCTCGTCTTCGGGCTCGTCGCCATGGTCGTGGCTCCGCTCGTGGCGAGCATGGTGCAGCTGGCCGTGTCGAGGCAGCGCGAATACCTCGCGGATGCCACCAGCGCGATGACCACGCGGCACCCGGATGCGCTGGCGCGGGCGCTGGAGAAGCTCGAAACCTACGGGCGTCCCATGCGCAAGCAGAACACGTCGATGGCGCACCTGTGGATCACCAACCCGCTCAAGCCCGGCCTGATGGCCCGGCTGTTCAGCACCCACCCGCCGATCGAGGAGCGCGTGGAGCGGCTGCACACGATGGGGCGCACCTTCTAGCGCAAGCCCCGATCTGATCGCAGAAAAGGAACGCAATGACTGGGAATTATGCCGCGACCTCGACGATCACGATCGATGCGCCAACGGGTCGCGTGTGGTCCGTGCTCACCGATCCTGACGCGATCAAAGAGTTCATGTTCGGCACGGATGTCGTCACCGATTGGACCGTCGGAACCCCCATCGTGTGGCGCGGCGTGTGGAAAGGCAAGGACTACGAGGACAAGGGCGTGATCCTCGAGTTCGAACCCGGGCGGCGGCTGGTGAACTCGCATTTCAGCGCGTTGAGCGGTCAGGACGATGTGCCCGAGAATTACCACACGCTCACGTGGACGCTGGAGGGCACGGCTGGTACGACAGAGCTGACGCTCTCGCAGGACAACAACGCGAGTGCCGAAGAAGCCGAGCACTCGAAGGGGATGTGGGACAGCCTCGTGGCGGGCGTGAAGGCGATCGCCGAGCGAGACTCGACAAGCACCGGCCGGTAGTCAGATTTCAGCGGCCAGCCCGGCCGCGAGAGTTCCTCGCGGCACGACCTCGATCGCGTCGAGCCCCTGCCACCTGGCCGCCTCACGCAGCACGGACGCGAGGCGCTCGGCCGTGTCGGCCGGCGCGCCCCCCTCCGTCCACGCAGCCTGCACACGCAGCACGCCGGCCTGGCGGTCGTTCTTCAGGTCGACCCGGCCGACGATCGTGTCGCCGAGCAGGACCGGCAGCGAGTAGTAGCCGAACACCCGTTTGGGCTCGGGGGTGTAGATCTCGATCCGGTAGTGGAACCCGAACAGGCGCAGGGCGCGCGCCCGCTCCCAGACGACCGGATCGAACGGCGAGAGCACGGCAGCCGCGTCCATGCTGCGGGGCAGCCGCGCGTCGCGGTGCAGCCAGGCGGCAGCCGGTTTCCCGCCGCGCGCCCAGCCCGGCACCTCGACCGGGATCAGCTCGCCAGATTCTTCCAGATCGCGGATGGCGGTGAGGGTCGGCGCGGTCTTCAGCCGGAAATAGTCGGCGAAGTCCTTCGCCGTGCCGATGCCGTGCGCGCGCGCCGAGCGGCTGACCAGCTCGCGGTGCGCGTCGTGGCGGCCGACGTGGCGCCCGAGCAGCTCCCGCGGGAACACCTGCTCCGGCAGGCCGTAGACCCGCTCGAAGCGCTCCCGGCCGGCGCTCACCACGTCGCCCCACCTGAACAGCGTCTCGAGCCCGGTCTTCACGTCGGACCAGCCCCACCAGGGACCGCTTCGCTTGTTGGCGTCGTGCTCGATGGCGCTGGCTCGCATGGGCCCGTTCTCGGCGAGCTCCGCGAGCAGCCAGTCGAGCATCGGCTGGTTCTCGTGCGCCCAGGCGTCAGGAGTTCGCGCCGTCTGGTCGCGGTAGGCCTGCATTCGCCACCCGAACAGCGGCCACGTGTCGAGGGGCAGGAACGACGCCTCGTGCGCCCAGTACTCGGTGAACCGCGAATCGCTGCCGGAGGTCAGCCGGTCGAGCTGCGCCTTGTCGTAGACGCCCAGGCGGCTGAACGCCGGCAGGTAGTGGCTGCGCTCGAACACGTTGACCGAGTCGATCTGGAGCAGGCCCAGGCGGTTCACGAGCGCATCGAGCTGACGGATGCCGGGCGTCACGCCCGACGGACGGCCAAAGCCCTGCGCCGCCAGGGCGATGCGGCGGGCGAGCGCGGGGGAGACTGTCTGTGCCATCGCTTCGACCTTAGCGGGGACAACCGACAGCGGACATTCACGATTCGTTCAGGCAGATGCTTCCGCGGCGTGGATCTCGTCCCTAGACTGCCCTCATCAGCACAAAGGCATTCAACTGTTCGCGGTATGGCTCGAACGGCCGATGGCTGGTCACAACGGAGGACACGTGTTCACAAAGCGCACCATGATCGCCGGACTTGCTGCCGCGACTGCTCTCGCTCTGACCCTCTCTGGCTGCACCGCGGAGAAGACGCCCGCAAAAGGCGGGGTCGACGCCGCCACCGCGACGAGCCTGACCGCGTTCGGCGACCTGGCCAAGCTGGAGGCAGCGGCCAAGGCCGAAGGCGCGCTCAACGTCATCGCGCTGCCGCACGACTGGGCCAACTACGGCGCCATCCTGGCCAAGTTCACCGAGAAGTACCCGGACATCACCCTCACCGAGGCATCTCCTGACGGTTCGAGCGCCGAGGAAATCCAGGCGGCCGACAACCTCAAGGGCCAGGACACCGCGCCGGACGTTTTCGACCTCGGCCTGGCAGTCGCGCTCACGAGCACCGATAACTTCGCGCCGTACAAGGTGTCGACCTGGGCCGACGTCCCGGGCGCGCTCAAGGAATCGACCGGCCTCTACACCGGCGACTACGGCGGATACATGGCCGTCGGGTACGACCCCGGCGCGGTCCCGGCGCCCACCCAGCTCAGTGACCTCCTCGGTTCCACGTACAAGGGCAAGGTGGCCATCAACGGCGACCCGACCCAGGCCGGTGCCGCCTTCGCCGCCGTGGGCATGGCCACCGTGCAGAGCAACGGAACCGTTGACGACTTCCAGCCGGGCATCGACTTTTTCCAGAAGCTCAACAAGGCGGGCAACTTCCTCAAGGTCGACCCCACCCCCGCCACGATCGCGTCTGGGGAGACGCCCGTCGTGATGGACTGGGACTACCTCAACGTCGGCTACGGCAAGAGCCTCAAGGGCCAGCGCAAGTGGAAGGTCGTGGTCTTCCCCGGCACCGGCTACGCCGGCTATTACAACCAGGCCATCAACAAGGAGGCGCCGCACCCGGCCGCCGCCCGGCTGTGGGAGGAATTCCTCTACAGCGACGAGGCGCAGAACCTGTGGCTCGCCGGCGGCGCCCGCCCCGTACGCGCCGAGGCGATGGCCACGGCCGGCACCATCGACAAGGCACTGTTCGACGCCCTCCCGGCGGCTCCGGAGAAGACGGTCGTGCCGACCGGCAAGCAGAGTGAAGCGGCCGCGAAGCTGCTCAGCGAGAAGTGGGCCGCCGCTGTCCAGTAGAACCCGTGGAACGGCAGCGGCCTGGGGGCTGCTGCCGTTCGCGGTTTACGTGCTGCTGTTCCTTGCCGTGCCCACCCTCATCGCCGTCGCTACCGGCTTCTTCACCAAGTCGGGTGCCTTCACACTCGATACGGTGGCGGCCCTGGGCAGCCCGGTCGTGCTCACCACGTTCTTCAACTCGTTCTGGCTGTCGGCGCTGACCGCCGTGGTCGGTGCGGTCATCGGCGCCCTGGTCTGTTACGCGCTGCTCGGCGCCCGGCCCGACGGGCCGTTGCGCTCCACGGTCGATTCGCTGAGCGGGGTTCTCGCCCAGTTCGGCGGCGTCATGCTTGCCTTCGCGTTCGTCGCGACAATCGGCATCCAGGGCATGGTGACGCTCTTCCTGCGGAACGTCATCGGGCTCGACATCTTCGAGAACGGTGTCTGGATCTACGCGATGCCCGGCCTGATCCTGCCCTACCTGTACTTCCAGGTTCCGCTCATGGTCATCACGTTCATGCCGGCGCTCGAGTCGCTGAAACCCGCCTGGGCCGAGGCCAATGCGACGCTCGGCGGAACGGCGGCCAGCTACTGGCTGCGCATCGCTTTCCCCGTCCTGGCGCCGTCCTTCTTCGGCAGCCTGCTGCTGCTGTTCGCGAACGCGTTCTCGTCGTATGCAACAGCCGCCGCGCTGATCAGCCAGGGCTCGCAGATCGTGCCGCTGCAGATCCGTGCGGCGCTCACCAGTGAGACCCTGCTGGGGCGGGAAAACCTGGCCGGGGCGCTCGCGCTCGGGATGATCCTGGTCATGGCTGTCGTCATGCTGGGCTACTCGGCGCTGCAGTCCCGGGCCGCGAGGTGGCAGCAGTGAGCGGCGGTCTCCGCATGACCGGCGGGGTGGCGCACGCGCCCTCTCGCGGCATCCGGGCCCTCATCCTCGGTGTGATCGGCTTGGTCTTCGCCGTTCCGATTGTCGCCATGGTCGAGTTCACCCTGCGCAAGGGGCTCAAGGGCGGCTACGATTTCTCGCGCTGGCTCACCCTGTTCCAGAGCGGTTTCACCGGCCAGTACCGACCCGTGCTCGTGGCCCTCGGCAACTCGGTCGCGTTGGCGATCGGCACGGTCGTGATCGTGCTCCTGTTGCTCGTTCCCACGATGGTCCTCGTGCACCTGCGGTTCCCCAGGCTGCGCCGGATGCTCGAAATCATCTGCATCCTGCCCATCAGCATCCCGGCGATCGTTCTCGTTGTGGGCCTGGCCCCGGTCTACTCGGTGGTCGCCCGGCTGTTCGGCAGCGGCGTCTGGACCCTGGCGTTCGCCTATGGCATCACCGTGCTTCCTTACGCCTACCGGGCGATCCAGTCCAACCTGGATGCCGTCGACGTGCGCACGATGAGCGAGGCCGCCCGCACCCTCGGGGCCGGCTGGGGGACCGTGCTGCTGCGGGTGCTGCTGCCGAACCTGCGCCGCGGCATCCTCGCCGGGGCGTTCATCTCGGTCGCGGTCGTGCTCGGCGAGTTCACCATCGCTTCCCTGCTCAACCGGATCAACCTGCAGACGGCGCTCGTGGTCGTGAGCAAGAACGACCCGTACACGGCCGTCATCCTGTCGCTGCTGGCCCTCATCTTCGCGTTCCTGCTGCTCCTCGTCATCGGCCGGCTCGGCGCTGGTCGCCCGCGCACGCCGAGGCGTCGTGCCATCTCGAAAGGTTTGTCATGACCCAGCCACGAGCCACCGTCCGTGGCGGCACTGTCGTCGAATTCCGCGGCGTTGTCAAGGAATTCGCCGGGCAGCGCGCGCTGTCCGGCTTCGACCTCACCCTGCGGGCCGGGGAATTCGTGGCGCTGCTCGGCCCGAGCGGCAGCGGCAAAACCACGGCCCTCCGGGTGCTCGCCGGACTCGAAACGACGGATGCGGGCACCATCACGATCAACGGCGCCGACGTCTCCGGGCTGCCGACCAGCAAGCGGGACATGGGGATGGTGTTCCAGGCCTACTCGTTGTTTCCCCACCTCAGCGCCGGGGAAAACGTGGAGTTCGGTCTGCGGATGCGCAAGGTGAATGCGGAGGAGCGTCGGAGCCGCGCGCAGGCGGCGCTGGCCCTGGTCGAACTCGACGGCTACTACAACCGGTATGCCCACCAGCTCTCCGGGGGGCAGCAGCAGCGCGTGGCGCTCGCCAGGGCCCTCGTCACGGAGCCGCGCGTGCTGCTGCTCGACGAGCCCCTCTCTGCCCTGGACGCCAAGGTGCGCGTGCAGTTACGTGAGGAGATCCGGCGGATCCAGACCGACCTGGGCATCACCACCCTTTTCGTCACCCACGACCAGGACGAGGCGCTGGCCGTGGCCGACCGGGTTGCGGTCATGCGAGTCGGCAACATCGAGCAGGTCGGCACGCCGGAGGACCTCTACGCCCGGCCGGCTTCGCCGTTCGTCGCCGATTTCGTGGGCCTGAGCAATCGCATCCCCGGCGTCGTGCGGAACGGCTTCGTCGAGGTCTACGGAACCGCACTACCCCTGGTCGATCCGTCCCACGCCGACGGGGAGGTGCGGGTCTTCCTGCGCCCGGAGGACGTCGAGTTCGCGGCCGAAGGGGTTGCGGGCGTGGTCACCACTTCCAGCTTCCTCGGGTCGCTCAGGCGCACCGGTGTGCGCCTGGACGACGGCACGATCCTGTTCACCCAGCACAGCGTGCGCCTGAAACCCGCCGTCGGCGAGCAAGTGCACCTGAGCTTCACGGGTGCGCCTGTGTCGGTCGAGTCCAGTCCTAGACTGGTTGCGTGACGGAATCTACGGGTAGGACAGGCTGGGGCGGACTATTCGGAGGGCGCACAATGCGCGCCCGTGGGCCCGTTCCCAACGGGGTCGATGAGAACATTCCTCCCGGGATCCGGCTCGCCGGCGCCTGGTCGTGGCGCCTGCTGGCCGTCGCGGGGGCGGTCGCTGTCTTCATCTTCCTCATCATCCAGCTGCGGCTCATCGTCATCCCGCTCCTCGTTGCCGTGCTCGTCTCGGCGCTGCTGGTGCCCTTCGTCTCGTTCCTGGTCCGCCACCGCTGGCCGAAGGGACTCGCCATTGCGCTCGCCCTCGTGGGTACCCTGGCGATCGTCGCCGGCCTGATCACGCTCGCCGCCACCCAGATCGCCAGCGGGTCCGCCAGCCTGAGCACGAAGTTTGAGGCATCCATCGCGAGCCTGAAGGCCATGCTGCTGGCGTCGCCGCTGCACCTCACGGAGACCCAGCTCAACGGCTACCTGGACGCGTCGACCAAGGCCATCCAGGCCGATAGCCAGGTCTTCGTCACCGGCGCACTGTCCCTGGGGTCCTCGCTCGGGCACCTGCTGACGGGCCTCCTGCTCACCCTGTTCAGCCTGCTGTTCATCCTGATCGACGGGAAGGGAATCTGGGCCTGGATCGTCCGGATCTTCCCCAGCCGCGCCCGCGCCGCCGTCGACGGGGCAGGCACCGCCGGCTGGACGACCCTGGGCAACTTCGCGAAGGTGCAGATCCTCGTGGCCTCGATCGACGCCATCGGCATCGGCGTGGGGGCCGCGCTGCTCGGGGTGCCCATGGCTATCCCGATCGGGATCCTGGTCTTCCTCGGATCGTTCATCCCGATCGTCGGTGCGGTGGCTACCGGGATCGTCGCCGTGGTCATCGCCCTCCTCTTCAACGGCCCTGTCAATGCCCTCGCCATGCTCGGCGTCGTGCTGCTGGTGCAGCAGGTCGAGGGGCATGTGCTGCAGCCGCTCATCATGGGAACCGCGGTCAAGGTGCACCCGCTCGCCGTCGTCCTCGCCGTCGGCGCAGGGTCGCTGCTCGCCGGCATTCCAGGGGCACTCTTCGCGGTGCCGATGGCCGCGGTGCTCAACGTGATGACCAGCTACATCCAGGGCGGCTCGTGGCGCGCGGTTCCGCCTCCGAAGGGCCCGGTCATCGGTTCCCCGCTGTGGCAGACCGTACCCCAGCGCCGACCAGGATTCCGCGGAACGGAGGGTACCCCCAATGACTGATGTCACCCTGGCCGGGCCCAGCCTGGCCGACTTCCAGGCCGCGCGAGAGGTTGTCGCCCGCGTCACCAAGGTCACCCCGATGGAGAC
The DNA here is from genome assembly GCA_002404115.1 of Microbacteriaceae bacterium UBA4731. Next base: position 1,142 of record DHJB01000010.1, on the reverse strand, counting down.
CTCCGGTTACCTGGCCGCCATCCTCGGCGCGCCCGTGTACCTCAAGTGCGAGAACCTGCAGCGCACCGGCTCCTACAAGATCCGCGGCGCCTACAACCGGCTCTCCAAGCTCACCGATGAGGAGAAGTCCCACGGGGTCGTGGCGGCCTCAGCGGGCAACCACGCGCAGGGTGTCGCCTACGCGGCCAGGCAGCTCGGCATCAAGGCCACCATCTTCATGCCCGTCGGCGTGGCCCTGCCCAAGCTCCAGGCGACGCGGGACTACGGCGCCGACGTCATCCTCCGCGGCCACACCGTGGCCGAGCCGCTCGTGGCCGCGGCCGCATACGCCGCCGAGACCGGCGCCATCCTGATCCCGCCGTTCGACCACCCGGACATCGTGGCCGGGCAGGGCACGCTGGGCCTGGAGATCCTCGACCAGGTCCCCGACCTCGACACCGTGGTGGTTCCAATCGGCGGCGGCGGGCTCATCTCCGGCGTCGCCAGCGCGCTCAAGCAGCGCGCGGCACGTGAGGGGCGCCACATCCGCGTCATCGGCGTGCAGGCGGCGAACGCGGCGGCCTACCCACCCTCGCTCGAGGCCGGCGAGGCCATCGAGGTCACCATCACGCCGACCATCGCCGACGGCATCGCCGTGGCCAAGCCGGGCCTGCTGAACTTCGAGATCGTCCGCGACGTCGTCGACGAGATCGTCACCGTCAGCGAGGACGACACGGCCCGCGCCCTGCTCATGCTGCTCGAACGCGCCAAGCTTGTGGTCGAACCGGCCGGCGCCGTCGCGGTCGCGGCCATCCTGTCCGGCAAGGTCACGGCGACGGGGCCGACGGTCGCGATCCTCTCCGGCGGCAACATCGACCCGCTGCTCATGCAGCGCGTGATCAGCCACGGGCTCTCGGCATCCGGCCGATACCTCACGCTTCGGATCATGCTGCCCGACCGCCCCGGCCAGCTTGCCCGCATCTCCGAACTGCTTGCCGAGGCGCACGCGAATGTCATCGAGGTGCTGCACACACGTCACGGCGCTGGGCTGCAGATCAGCGAGGTGGAACTGGACATCAGCGTCGAGACACGAGGCCCTGAGCATCGCCAGCACGTCGTCGACGTGCTCCGCGCGGCCGGGTACAACCCGCAGCTCGACTAAC
>DHJB01000011.1 GCA_002404115.1 Microbacteriaceae bacterium UBA4731 | reverse complement strand
AGCACCGTGTCTTCACGAACTTCGCCGGAGAGGTTTACCCCCTGCCGATCAACCTCGGCACGATCAACCAGTTCTTCCGCGCTGCCTATTCGCCGGACGAGGCCCGTGCGGTCATCGCCGCGCAGGCGAGCGAGTACTCCACCAGGGATGCCGCGAACCTCGAGGAGAAGGGCATCTCCCTGATCGGCCGCCCGCTGTACGAGGCGTTCATCCGCGACTACACCGCCAAGCAGTGGCAGACGGACCCCACCGAGCTGCCCAGCGAGGTGATCAGCCGCCTTCCGGTGCGCTACAACTACGACAGCCGGTACTTCAACGACACCTTCGAGGGCCTGCCGGTCGACGGGTACACCGCCTGGCTCGAGCGCATGGCCGACCATCCGAACATCGAGGTGCGGCTCGAGACCGACTTCTTCGACGCCTCCCACGACGCCAGCAAGGCGTCAGCGGTCGGATCGGTTCCGATCGTCTACACGGGCGCCATCGACCGCTACTTCGACTACTCCGAAGGCGAACTGGGCTGGCGCACGCTCGACTTCGAGCAGGAGGTCCTGCCGATCGGCGACTTCCAGGGAACGCCCGTGATGAACTATGCGGATGCCGCCGTGCCGTACACGCGCATCCACGAGTTCCGGCACTTCCACCCGGAGCGTGACTGGTACCCGACCGACAAGACCGTCATCATGCGTGAGTTCTCCCGCTTCGCCACGCGCGCCGATGAGCCGTACTATCCGGTGAACACGAGCGCGGACCGCGCCGGTCTGCTCAAGTACCGGGGGCTCGAGGCGGGGGAGTCCAACGTGTTCTTCGGCGGCCGGCTCGGCACCTACCAGTACCTCGACATGCACATGGCGATCGGCTCAGCGCTGTCCATGTTCGAGAACAAGCTGCTGCCGCTCTTCCGCTAACCGCGTCACGGACGGAAGGTCTTCTCCCACGCCTCGACGGAGGTGATCTGAGCCGCCTCGTCGCGGTACTGCCGCTGGAGGGCGTCCCAGTTCCGGGCGAGCCGGCGGTGCAGGCGCAGGCTCTGCCACCACAGCGAACGGAATTGCGCTGGGTTGCGGGTGTACCAGGACGAACCCTTGCCGTCGGCGCTGTCGATGAGGGCGCTGTCGAGCGCGGGCACCCGCCACCAGGTGGCATCACGCTTGCTCAGTTCGAGCTGGGGCCGGGTGACGTTCTCGGGCGACGGCGTCGCGAACAGGTGCCGGAGAGCGGCTCGCGCGGTGAAGAGCAGGAGCGCCACGCCTCGTGGCCCCTTGCCGTCGGTGGACAGGTACGCCCGCTTCCCCTCGTTGGTCGTGGGGGCCGTGCCGGGTGCGTAGACGCGCATCTCCGGGAACGACGCAGCCGCGGCTCGAAGCTCGCCGAGTGTCGTGGGCAGGGTCTCGTGGAGTCGGCCCGGGCCGGCGAGCACATCGCGGAGCGCCTGGTGCCGCAGGGTGACGGGGTAGTACTGCATCGAGAGCAGGTGCTTGAGATCCTGCTTGCGGTACTCGTTCAGCAGGGAGCCGCCGCCGGGTGTCGGAGAGTGCAGCAGGGCTGCCACCAGCCGGTTCCTGGCGTGGAAATAGGCCTGCCAGTCGAGCGTGTCGTCCTTGTCGATCCACGAAATGTGCCACAGCGCCGACCCCGGAAGCGACACCGTCGGAAAACCGGCCTCGCGTGCGCGCAGCCCGTACTCGGCGTCGTCCCACTTGATGAACACCGGGAGGGCAAGGCCGATTCGACGAACGACGCTCGTGGGGATGAGGCACATCCACCAGCCGTTGAAGTCGCTGTCCTCGCGGCGATGCATCCACGGCGTGGACCGCAGAGGGGATTCGCGGAAGTCGTGTCGTTCGTGGGCGCGGTCCGGCGGACCCCACATGAACGTGCCCAGATCGACGACTTCGCTGAAGGCGTGCAGCACGGACCGGTCGCCGAGGTCGAGCATGTGACCGCCGACGATGGTCGGTGTGGCGCACAGGCGCGCGAAGCGCACCGCACGCAGGATGCTCTCCGGCTCGATCTCGACGTCATCGTCGAGCAGCAGGACGAACCCAGAGTCGTCGCGGTTCAGGGTTTCGGCCATGCCCCTGGAGAACCCACCTGAGCCACCCAGGTTCGGCTGGATGACGATCTCCAGCTGGTCGCCGAGCCGCGCCGCGACCTCGGCGAAGCCGGCTTCGTCCGCGACCTTCCGGGTGCCCTGGTCGATGATGAAGATCCGGTCGATCTCCTTGAGCAGTTCCGGGCTGTCGGCGAGGGTGCGGAGCGTCGCCACGCAGTAGTCCGGCTTGTTGAACGTCGTGGTGGCGATGGACAGTTTGCCTGCCGTCACCGGCGCGTCCGGCACCTGCCAGGACCCTGCCGTGACCTCCAGCCGCTCTTCGGCGTGCAGGTCGAACCAGTACCAGCCGCCCTCATCGAAACCGCTGACGGGCAGGTCGAACGTGGATGTGGTCGCCCCGGACACGTCGCGGGTGAATGCGGCCCGTGCCTCGCCCTGCTGGTTCGAGCGCATGACGGTGATGGACCCGGTGCCCAGGGTGTCCAGGCGGAGGGTCACCGAGCGCGCGATCGTCCATTTCTGCCAATACGCGGCCGGGAAGGCATTGAAGTAGGTGGAGAAGGACGCGGTCGTGCCCGGCTGGAACACCGCGCGGCCGCGCGCCAGGATGTCGACCGCGCCGGCCTGCGGCAGATCGACGTACAGCGGGAGCGTCTCGGTCGCATGGTCGGACGGGAAGACCACGTTCTGGATGGTTCTGGTGCGTGCGGCTGATGATGTCATCGTGCTGTCCAGTCTGCCCTGTGCGGGCACCTACTCCAGGTACCTGCCGGCCTCCGTGAGGAATGCGTCCGCATAATTCTCCGCGGGGAAGTCGCCCAGGTAATACGTCTTGAGATCGCGACGCACGCCGGCGAGAGGGTCAGGTCCGAGCAGGCTGCCCACGCATTCGGTGAGGTTGGAGAGGTTGGAGGTGATGACGTACGCGGCCTTGGCAATGGGGAACTCTTCCGCGAACGCGGCGGGCGCGGCCAGCATCGCCGTCATCGCGAAGGGCTTCTCCGAGTAGAGGAAATCGGGCACCACACTGGAGACGTCGGCCACGAGCGCGTCGGAGGCGTTGAAGCACTCGACGATGCTCATCTCGCTCTCGGCCCGGCGGCCGAAGAGGTGTTCGCGCCCGGAGGAGGTCGAATCGTGCTCCAGGAGTTTCTTGATTCGATGTGACTCGTGGGCCAGGGACTCGCTGCGGTCCGTGTACGGGTGCGGGCGGAAGATGACCCTGCAGCCCTGGTCGAGCAGCGCCGAAATGATGTCGAAGCCGCGGCGCAGGGAGGAGTAGTTGGAGTCGGTGTGGAAGCCGGCCCAGGTGGGCGCGTAGAGCACCGTCTTCTCGGCCACAGCGGAGATCGGCCCGTCTCCGACTCGGATTGACTCGACCTGCGGGCGGCCGACGATGGAGAAAGCCTCCCGCGGCACGTGCACATCGTGCGCGGCGAAGCGATCGATGGCGGCCTGCCCGGCGACGAAGTTCTTGTCGAACATCCGGAAGACGGGACTGTAGCTGGGCGCTTTGTCACTGTCGCCATGGTTGAGCTGAATGTGCGTGATGTGGGCCAGACGCACGAAGTGCATGTTCTTCGTGGCCGTGTTGACGTAGAACGCCGCCTTCAGGGACGGAGTGGCCAGGGGGTCCATATCAATCGGCTCCTTGCGGAGAAGGACCGGGAAGTTCGTCATCGCGACGACCGAATCGAACGTCGCCGGGTTGCGCACGATCACGATGAACCTCTTGCCCAGGCGCTCGAGGAACGGCATCCACATGGCGATTTGATAAGCCACGCCGCTGGGGCCGTCCCAGTGCAGGGCGAAGACCGGGCCATACTCGGTCAGCACCTGGGTCAGGCGTTGTTCGGCCACCCGTCGGGCGCGGATCCGCAGGATGCCGTCGTACAGGCTGATCGCACTCGGGATCGCGACCAGGATGGGGACCGCCAGCAGCCAGAACACCGGCGCGCCGGCCATGACGAGCGCGGCGAACACGAGGATCGCCACGCTGTTGATCGGAAAGACCAGGCCGGCGCTGAAGACGGCCTTGTTCCGCACCTGGATGCCGGGAAGGTTCGCCGAGTAGGGAATCGCACCCCTGGCGACCCTGCCGACGCTCGTTTCCATCACAATGAGCAGCGCCAGCAGTCCGGTGGCGAGCCACAGCCACGGCCGGTCGGCGCCAACGCGTGCGAACTCCACCGACACCGCGATGACCACTGCGGCGCGGGGGAGGATGAATGACCCGGTCGGCCGGGCGGACCAGAGAATCTCCGAACCGACTCGCGCGGCGAAGGCGAACGTCAGCGCGAGCGCCAGGCCGGCGAGAACGAGTGTGACCCACCTGGGGTATCCGCCGAGCGCGACGCAGAGGCCCGCGATGGCGAGCAGGTTCGCGATGAGCCCGTCACCGGCGGCCTTGAAGAACCGTAAGACGAACGAACCTCTGGCGGCAGGCGGCGGGGAAGACGTTTTGCTCATGCGAGTAATGGGAACCTTTGCAACGGAGAACTGGCGAACGTCGTGCCCGACGTGAACGGCGTTGGCGCCGACACGGCGGCAATAGCGTGCACAACGCTAACACGATGACCCCCGGGAACCCGGAGAGGGCCCGGTGCGGTCGCGTACAGTTGACACAGCCGCGTCGTACCGGATGCGTGTTGCCGAGGAGGATCTTGACCGAGAGTCTTGTTGTGACCAAACGATCCTTGATCATTGCCGGTGAGAGCTCCGCGCTTCCCGGCAGCATCGACGTTCTCCTGAACGACCACAGGGTCTGGTCCACGACGCCTCCGGCTCCCGCGCCCGATGGTCGCATCCACTTGCGGTGGCCGGCGGCACTGGTTCCCTATCTCAAGGGTCGTGCCACGGTGAGCGTTCGGGATTCCGCCACCGAGGCCGTTGTCGCCGAGGCGGACGTGCAGATCGGTGGCTCGTCCGCTCCGATCGAAGTGACGAACGCGCAGGGACGGTGGCTCGCCGTCAACAAGTGGCAGCGCATGGGCGCGTCGCTCGAGGGTGACAGTTCGGGGATGACCGAGCGGCTGATCTCGCGCGCCAAAGTACTCGCCGACCAGCTGCACGACCTCGGCTACGTCGTCAGCATCACCAGCGGCACCCTGCTCGGCGCGGTCCGCCGCGCCAACCTGCTGCCGCACGACGACGACATCGACCTGTCCATCTTGTTCGAGCAGTCGCATCCGTCAGACCTGTCCCTGGAGAGCTTCCGCCTCGAGGATCGGCTCCACGCGCTCGGCTACGTGGTCGTCAGGCACAGCACCGCTCACCTGCAGGTGATGTTCCTCTTCGACACGGGCGAAACGGACCACTACATCGACATCTTCAGCGCGTTTTATCGCAACGAGGATTTCTGCCAGCCTTTCCACGTGCGCACCCCCGTGCCCCGGTCGTCTCTCGTCCCCGTGAAGACGATGGAGATCGCCGGAGTGCCCTTCCCCGCTCCGGCCGTGCCTGCCGACTGGTTGGCGGCCTGTTACGGCCCCCACTGGGAAACACCCGATCCGTCCTTCCATTTCGTGACCCCGCTGGCGACTCGTCGCCGGTTCGAGAACTGGTTCGGCAGCCAGAACATGAACCGGGTGTACTGGGAAACCGAGTACGCCAGGGTCGACGAACGGCTTCGAGCCGACGGGGACGCGTCTCACCTCAGGGCGCTCTCGCGGGCGCTTCCCCGATCGGTCCCCGTGGTGGACCTGGGCTGCGGCACGGCGATCAACGCCGAGGTCATCGCGGAACACGGGCATGACGTGATCGGAGTCGACTACAGCTACCGGGCACTGGCCCTGGCCCGCGCGGCAACGGATTCGTCTTTCGACCTCCGGTACCTCAACCTGTACGACCGGCGGCGTTTGCTCGAGTTCGGTGCCGAACTCGTGAAGTCGGGGCGGCCGTGGCATTTCAACCTGCAACATGTCCTCGAGGGCCTCACCAAGGAGGGAAGAGGGAACGTCTTCCTCTTCCTTCGCCTGGTGCTCACCGAGCGTGCCCACGCGTTCGCGACGTTCGACACCAATTTTTCGACCCGGCACTACCGCGGGGATAAGCCGGAAACCTGGCACCTGCCCCTGACCTGGCTTCGCGAGGAGGCCGGGAAGCACAGGCTCGCGGTTGACGTCGTGACGACGGGTTCGCGCAGAACGAAGAACGGTAGAAGGAAGACAGCGACAGTCACGCTGTCACTCGACTCATACAGTGCCTCCCCAGGCGATTAAGGAACACCATGGAGAATTTTTTCGGCCGTCTGCTCACGCGCTTTGCTCCGCGCGCGGCCACGGTTTTGACCACGCTCATCCACGCGAGCGAGGAGAGCGACGGGCTCATCCCGCGCGTGCTCTCCTACGAGAACGAGGTGCGGGAACTTCGGCTCGAGATCGACGAACTGAGGAAGGACAGCCTGCGCATCGCCGAGCTGTACGACCTCGTCTTCGAGCGCCTCGCGGTGCCCCAGACCGACGCCTGACCTCAGCGAGGGGCGCGGTTGACCTGCACATCGACGATCTGACCGGTCAGGGTCGACGTCAGCACGTGGAGGCACACCTCGGCGACGTACTCCGGGTCGAGCAGCGTCTCCGGCGGCTCATGGCCGAAAGCGTTCTCTCGCATGGGGGTGCGCGTCCGCTGCGGGTTGATGCAGTTGACGCGGACGCCGACCTCGTTCCATTCATCGGCGAGGGCCTGGGTGAGGTTGACGATGCCGGCCTTGGTGGCTGAGTACAGGCTGTAGCCGGCGCGGCCGCGGGTGTACGAACTCGACGTGAAGTAGAGGATCTGCCCCGAGGTCTCCTCCAGGTACGGGAAGGCCTCCTGGGCGATCTGGGCCGGGCCGAGCAGGTTGGTCTTGAGGGTCTGCTTCAGCTGCCGCTTCGGCGTCTGGGTCAGCGGTGAGATGGTGAGGACGCCGGCCGTGACGATGACGTAGTCGATCCGTCCGGACCGCTTGGCGGCCAGGGCGAGAGCCTTCCGCACGTCCTTCCTCGAGCCGACGTCGGTTCCGGTCTCTGAGCGGCTGAAGGAGTGCACGGTGGCGCCGGACGCGCCGGCGAGCCGGCCGATGCTTTCGCCGATGCCGTAGCTGCCGCCGAAAATGACAATGGACGTGCCCGTGAGATCCACGGTTTCGCCGCTGGCGAGTGCCGCACCGACGTTTGCCGTCTGCAGCTGGAAGATTTTGTCCGCGATGTGAATATCGAGCGGCTCGGTGACCTTCATGTTCTGCGGCGTGCCTTCGACGACATAGATCGGCACGTCGGGGAGGTATTTGAAGACCACTCCGCAGTCGTCGGTCGCCGCGAAGTCAGGGTCCTGGTTGGCCAGTTCGTAGGCCTTGCGGATGACGGAGACCCGGAATCCCTGCGGCGTCTGGCCCCGGCGAAGCCGGCCCCGAGGGGGGATGCCCGATATGCAGTCGTTCTCGTCGACCTCGATGATCGTGTCGGCCGACGGGATCGCGGTGTCAACGGCCTCGTAGCTCTGCAGGGCGGCGACACAGTCCTCGATGATGCGATCGTCGAGGAAAGGCCGCACGGCGTCATGGAAGAGCACGTTGCACTCGTCGGCGGGGAGCGCGGCGAGCGCGAGCTGCGTCGTGTCGTTGCGCGAGGCGCCGCCGGGCAGGATCTGGGTGAGCTTGGTGAACCGCGGGTCGCCGCGGAGGGGATCCAGCTCGCCGATCGCCGCGGCGTTCATCATGACGATGACCTCGTCGATGAGGTCATTGTTGTTGAGCGCCTCGAGGGTGTGCTCCACGATCGCCTTGCCGGCAATCTTGATCAGCTGCTTGGGTATGCCGAGTCCAACACGTACGCCAACGCCGCCGGCCAGCACCACGGCCACGTTCCGAAGAGTTCCGTCGGTCATTTCGATTCGTTCCTTTGTCGCGCTCGTTCGTGCGGCCCCGCCACGCGACACACGGCGCGGGAAAGTACCTGAGGTTGGGATCCTCGCGTGCCGTGAACAGTCTAATCTCCCGATTGATGCCGACCGCTCAGAGCGGACGAGCGCTCGCGAGAACCCGGTGCCCCGGATCGATACCCCCCGGCGTGGGGCTACCGGTTTGCTCCCCGAATAGGGTTGACTGCATCAGACCGACGCGCCCAGACCCGGAGTGGTGTCGCACAGCGATCCACCGGCATCAGGGAATTTACAGTGACGACACCTCATCGGGTCAGGCGACCGCGTCGAAGCGCTCGGCGATTTTTGGCGAGTTGCATTGCCGCCCTGCTGCTGGCCTCGCTGTTCACGGTCATCCAGCCCGCAGCGCCGTCGATTGCGGCCAGCGGCAGTGACTTCCAGCCCGGGAACATCATCGACGATTCGGTCTTCTTCGATCCGAACACGATGACCGTGGCCCAGATCCAGTCGTTCCTCAACGCCAAGGTTCCCACCTGCACGAGCGGCTACACCTGCCTCAAGAGCTACCGGCAGGACACGAAGACCCGCTATGCGGATCCGATGTGTGCCAAGTACACGGGTGCCCTGAACGAGTCGGCCGCGACCATCATCTACAAGGTCGCCCACGCCTGCAGCATCAACCCCAAGGTCATTATCACCACGCTCCAGAAGGAGCAGGGGCTCGTGACGAGCACCCATCCATCGAGCGCCATCTACCGCAAGGCCATGGGTTTCGGATGTCCTGACACGAGCGTCTGCGACTCCACCTACTACGGATACTTCAACCAGGTGTACTCGGGCGCGTGGGCGTTCCAGCGGTACACCATGCCTGCCGGCACCGGGGCGGGCACGGCCTGGTACTCCAACTACAGCAAGTACGGCGTTGGAGGAACCACGAGCATCCTGTACAACCCCAATGCCGGATGCGGCACGAAGTCCGTCTACATCGAGAACAGGGCGACCGGCAGCCTGTACACGTACACGCCGTACACACCCAACGCGGCGGCGCTGTCCACCGGCTACGGCATCGGGGACAGCTGCTCCTCCTACGGAAACCGCAACTTCTTCTACTACTACACCGACTGGTTCGGCAGCACCCACGGCAAGGGTTCGATGATCCGCGCGAGCGGACAGGCAGCGATTTACCTCGTCGTCGGTGCCAAGAAGTACCACGTTCCGAACGTGACCGTCCTGAACATCTTCTCGGCGCTCGGACCGGTCCGAGTGGTTAGCCAGGCCTACGTCGACACCTTCTCGACCGGCATGGACCTGAGCCCGGCCGTGCTTGACCCGCAGACCGGCATTGTCGGGCTCGTCCAGGACGGCAAGCGGCACGCGATCACGACCTGTGCCCGTGCGGCCGCCTGGGGCTTCCCCTGCGGCACCTACGCGAGCATCTCGCCGTCCCAGGCTGCGTTACTGCCGCTCGGACAGGGAGTGACCGACTTCCACACGCTCGCCGGCAGCTCAAAGATCTACAAGGTTGACGGAACGGTTTCCTCTCCCGTCGACGGGGCTGCCTACGCTGCGACGCTCAACGGCGGAAAGGCGCCATACGCGGCCGTCATGACCGCCGCGGCAGCCGCGAAGTTCAGCCCGGGCCCGCTGCTCATGTCGCCGCCGGCGGCTGTGGGCACCCTGATCAAGAAATCCGACAAGCCGGACTTGTTCCTCGTCGACGGTGCCCGCAAGATCATGTCGCGGACGGGGGTGGCCGATGCGCTGGGGGCGAAGGTCGCCGCCACGCTCAGTCCGACCAGGGTCGACGGGTATGCCACCGCCGCCGCCGGGCTGACCGCCGTGGTGAGCTGCGACGCCGTGCCGTACTTCGGCGCCGACGGCACGCTCTACAAGATCGACCCGGCAGCGAAGACCGGACTGGGCGTCACCACACTGGATGCGACCACCTGCGGCACCTACAAGAAGTCCAGCGCCCCCGCCCTCGCCGCGATCTGGCTCAAGTCAACGACGGCCCCAGAGGTCTACCAAATCGTCGACGGCAAGCGTCGGTGGGCTCCGGACAAGGCAACCTACGACGCGCTCCGGAACGGCTCAACCCCGCTCATGATCGGCGCGCGGCAGATGGCATCCATCCCCCTCGGCGCGCCGTTCTGGAGCGCGGCGAACGCGGCGCCCGCGACCCTGGTGAAGAAAACCGGTCAGACGGAGCTGTACTTCGTCGACGGCATCGCGCGGAAGATCCACCTGCCGTCGTGGGGCGTCGGCGATGCGCTCGGGCTCAAGGGCTACACGGTCCTCGGCGGGTCCACGGTCGATGGCTTGCCGACCGCCCTGGGAGAGCTGACCCAGGTCGTCACGTGCGCCGGAGTGCCGTATTTCGGTGCTGCCGGAACCCTTCACAAGATCGACCCCGCGGTCAAACACGGGCTCGGAACCACGGCGCTGGAAGCGACGACGTGCTCGGCTCTCAAGCGCTCCACCGCTCCGGCCGCCAAGACACTCTGGATCCGGGCCTCGTGGACCTCGAGCGTGTACGAGGTCGTCGACGCGAGACGCCACCTCATTCCGGACTGGACCACCTTCACCGCCCGGGGTGGTTCGACCGCCGGTCTCCTCGTCATCGGGGCCCGGCAGATGGCGACAATCCCGGTCGGCACCCCGATCCCCAGCCAGGCTAAATAGGTCCGGGCCAGAGCCGCCAGATTGGCAGGGGCGCCGCCGCCGGCCCTGCCAATCGCCTGTCAAAGCGCCCCTCAGCGGGCTTTCGGCGAGCTGCCACGCCATGATAGCCAAGGCTCTTTTTCGGGAGTCGACCACGATTCCCTCGCCCTTGGAGCACAGGTATTCATACACGAGCCCCGGCCGCCTCTGCCCGCAACCTGAGACCCGAAATCCAAGCGCTTCGTGCGATTGCGGTGCTGGCCGTCGTGCTCTACCACTTGTGGCCTCGCCGGCTCACCGGCGGATACGTCGGCGTCGACGTGTTCTTCGCGATCTCCGGATTCCTCATCGTCGGACACCTGCTGCGCGAGATCGACACCACGAGCACTCTCAAGCTCGTGGCGTTCTGGGCGCGGCGCGCGAGACGCCTGCTGCCGGCCAGCCTGCTCGTCCTGCTCGCCACCGGGGTGGCCGTGATCCTCTGGGTGCCGCAGGTCCTCTGGCAGCAATTCACCCAGGAGATCGGCGCATCCGCTCTCTACGTTCAGAACTGGCTACTCGCCTTCAACGCGGTCGACTACCTGGGCGCCGAGAACGCCGCGTCACCGGTGCAGCACTTCTGGTCGCTGTCGGTCGAGGAGCAGTTCTACATCGTCTGGCCGCTGATCATCCTTCTCGTGATCGCGCTCGCGCGCCGGAGGCGCAACCCGAACGTGCGCCGGGGGATCGCGATCGCGCTCATCGTCGTCACCGTTGCCAGCTTCGCCTACTGTGTCATCGAGACCGCCGTCAGCGCACCAGCCGCGTATTTCGTCACCACGACACGCGCCTGGGAATTCGGCGCCGGCGGCATCCTGGCCTTCTTCGCGGCCGACCCGCTGAAGGGCACAGCCGCCCTTCGGGCCGCCGCCAGCTGGGCCGGCATCATCATGATCGGCATCGCCGTCGTGGGGTTCACCGCAAAGACCCCCTTCCCCGGTTACCCGGCACTGCTGCCTGTTGTCGGCACCCTCCTGGTGATCTGGGCTGGGTCACCGGACGCGTGGTGGTCGCCCATCCAGATCGGCCGGCTGCGCCCGGTGCAGTGGATCGGTGACATCTCGTACTCCCTCTACCTGTGGCATTGGCCGATCCTGATCATCGCCCCGCTCGCGCTGGGCCACGGGCTCGGGTTCCGGTACCGCGTCGCGCTGCTGGTCTTCGCGGGTCTTCTTGCCTGGGCGACCAAGATCCTGGTCGAAGACCCGTTCCGCAAGGCCGCCTGGCTGTCGAGCCGGCGCCCCTGGGTGACGGTGGCGGCCACGGTCGCCGCGACGAGTCTGCTCGTCTCCGGCTGCGGGGTGGTGACCGTGCACACCGAGCGGAGCGTCGCCCACGCGGCGGCCGAGGCACACAAGCTCGTGGCGGGGGACGCGCCCTGCATCGGGGCCGCCGCGGCCACGCCCGGCAGCCACTGCGCCCACCCGTACCGGGTGAGCGTTCTCACCAATCCCACCTTCGCCGAAACGGACATCGGAAAGGGCGTGCAGGAGAAGGATCAGTGCAAACAGACTCTCGCTGACGCGACCGTGATGACCTGCGATATCGGCGATGTGACCAGTCCGACCGTCACCCTGGCCCTGCTGGGGGACTCGCACGCCGGGCATTTCCTTGAGCCGCTCGACCTCTACGGCAGAGAGCACCACGTGAAGTTCGTCACCTACCTGAAGACCTGGTGCGCCGGGACGGGGGCGAGCGGGGTCGCGGCACCCGGCTACGCCACCCCCGAGAACGTCGGGGGCTGCGCCGCCTGGGGCGCGAACGCGCTGCAGCGCGTGGCCAAGGATCCGCGCATCGACGGGGTCGTGTTCTCCAACTTCACCGAGCGGTACGCGGATCCTCACATCAAGGCCCCGTTCCGGGCGATCACCCCGGCAGACTTCACGAACGCCTGGCAGCCGCTGCTCGACGCAGGCAAGAAGGTCATCGTGATGCGGGACATCCCGAATGCCAACGGTGCGGATGTGCCGCGGTGCATCGCCCAGCATCTCAAGGAATACGACCCGTGCACCACGCCGAGGATCACGTCCCAGCTGGCCAAGGTGAACGATCCGATGATGGCGGCGGAGAGGCTGATGCCGGAGGTGTCGGTCGTCGACCTGACGAATATCTTCTGCGACGGTGGGACCTGCCACACCCTCATCGGCGGGGTCATCGTGTACTTCGGAAGCCAGCACATGACCGCGACCTTCGCACGCACGATCGCGCCGTTCGTCGGGAAGTCCATCGAGCTGGCCCTGCACGAGCAGCGGAAGCCGCCGGTCCGCAGCAACTAGGCGGCCCAGGCGGGCGAATCGCGTCGCTTGGAATTAGTTGCTCGGAACTAGCCCTGGTCGAGGCGAGGGCTGCGCGCGAGCGCACTGCGCCAGCTCATGCCCTGGGCGGCCTTCACCGCGCAGATCAGGAGCAGCAGCCAGCCGAATTCGACCAGCACCGTGCTCTCCGCGGCCGAAGTGGCCAGGAGCACGACCAGGATGAGGGCCGGCCAGACGTGCACGAGCGTGCGCTTGTTCGAGGCCAGCAGCCACGAGCGCACGAAGGCCAGCCCGACCAGTCCGAGGAATGCGAGGAAGCCGACCAGGCCGACCTGGAGGTAGACGTCGAGGAAGGCGTTCAGGCCGGAGGTCTGGCCGCGCTGGGTGATGAACTCGAGCCAGCCGTACGGCGTGACGCCGTTCGGCCAGGATCCGGCCCAGCCCCACCCCTCGAGCGGATGAATTGCAATCAGCCGCCACATTTCCTGCCACAGCCGGTACCGCACCTCGAACTCGCTGCCCGCGTTCAGCAACTCGATGAGCCTGTCCCTGGCGAGCCAGGCCGCGATGCCCGTGACGACGGTGGCGGCGAGGAGGCCGAGCTGCAGCATCCAGCGGTTCTCCGCCCGGGTGCGGCGCAGGGCGTACAGGGCGAGCGCGGCCACGCCGCCGGTCACGGCGACCAGCAGGACGACCGGGGAGTGGGTGAGCAGCAGGCCGGCGGCGGCCATTCCGATCGAGGCGATGCCCTTGCCGCGCCTAATCGACCGGGCGCGCAGTTCGATCACGAACGTGACGGCCGCGATGAGCGAAATCAGGCCGAGCACGTTTCGTGACCCGAAAATGCCCTGGATTGGGCCGAGCGCGGCGATGTTGCCCTGGATCCCGAGGAAACTGATCGGCAGGTCCAGCAGCAGTCCGGAGAGCACCTCGAGTGTCAGGGAGACGCCGAGCAGCAGGCGCAGCACGTCGCCGGCGGCGCGCACGATCTGGATCGTGTCCCGCACGAGCGCTACGTACATGGCCAGGAAGGCGAACGCGAGCTGGTAGCCGACGCCGGAGAGCGTGCGCGTTGGGTAGACGCTCCACACCGACGACAGGGTGCACCAGCCCACGAAGACCAGGATCGAGATCGGCAGCAGCCCGTGCCACTCGATGCTCGCCCGCCGGGCGATCAGCGAGCCGGCGGCCAGCAGCCCGAGGGTGAGCATCGCGGCGAGGAGGCCGGGCCAGCCCATCACGCTGCGCAGGAGGTGGGTCGTGAAGGCCAGGCCCAGGATGACGTGGGTGAGCGAGGCTGCGAACCGGGGAGACGCGAACATCCGAAAGAGTGCCTCAGGCACGGCGGGGGTTTTCGCGTTCATGGGGTTTCCAAGCTACCGCCTACGGCATCGGCAGGGCGGCGCGCTGCTGTCGTTTCGTCATCACGGCCAGCACGACCAGGAGTAGCCAGCCGTACTCGATCAGCAGCCGGCTCTCCGCCACGCTCTGGGCGACCAGCGCGGCCATCAGGAGCAGGGGCAGCATCGCGGACGCCGCATACGGCTCCGTGTCGGCGATTCCGTGGCGGGGGCGGTCGACCGCGAGGAACCAGGACCGCCACAGCGTCGAGAGTGCCAGCGCGGCGAACAGGATCAGCCCGATCACGCCGAGTTGCAGCCACACGTCGAGCCAGGCGTTGTGCGCCTGCAGGTAGACGACTCCATTGCGCACAGCGAGGTCCTTGAACGGCTCGACCCACGGCGCCCAGTAGCTGACCCAGCCCCAGCCCTGCACGGGCCGCTGGCTGGCCAGTTCGGTCACGCTCTGCCAGATGTCCAGGCGTCCGGTGAGGTCCTCGCTCTTGCCGAACACTGCCAGGAGCTGCGGGGTGAAGGCGACGAGCGCGGACACGGTGGCGACGATAAATGCCGCGGCGGCGAGGTACACCGGCCGCCGACCCTCCGCGCCCGCCTTGCGCGCCCAGAGTGCGAAGAGTGCCACCACGACAACGGCGACGAGGGCGACCGTCACGGTTGCCGACTGGGTGAGCAGAATCATCAGGCCCGCGAGGACGAGCCAGGCCGTGCCCCAGCCGCGCCGGACCGTGCCGGCGGCCAGCTGCACGGCGAAGACGATCGCGGCGAGGAGGGCGACGAAGCCGAGCAGGTTGCGGTTGGCCACGATGCCCTCGATCGGGCCGCCCTGCAGCAGCATGCCGCGCGACCAATAGAACGCATCCGGCACCTGTGCGGTGCCGTAGTCGACCCAGAACGGCAGGACGGGATGCCGGATGACCACGGCGACCACGAGTTCGAACACGAGCGAGAGGCCGAGCACCCAACGCAGGGCGTCGGACAGCGCACGGAGCAGCTCGGCCCAGGACAGGGTGGGCGCGATGAACAGCGCGGCGAGGGTCGTCGCCCAGAGCAGCACGACGCCGATCATCGATGCGCCGGGGTAGAACGACCACGCCAGCGAGAGGGTCGCGAGCAGCACGAAGGCGCCGACCGACTTCGGGAAGTTGCGCCACATCCAGTCGGGTTTCAGCCGGACGAGGCCGACGATGCTGCCGACGACGATCGTGAGCGCGATGGCGCCGAAACCCCACCAGTCGAGCAGGTTGCGCCAGAATTGGCCGGCCAGGACCGTGAACAGAAGACCGGTCGCAAAGGTCCGAACAACGAAGCGACTGCGGACGGCGGGCATGTGTCTAAGGGTAGTGGCGCACCGGCCACGCCCCTCCCAGCCAATTGTCATACCCCCTGGGGTATAGTGAAGGCATGAAGACGATCATTGTGGGTGGAGTCGCCGGCGGGATGTCCGCTGCGACGCGGTTACGTCGGCTCGATGAAACGGCCGAAATTGTCGTCTTCGAACGCGGCCACTACGTCTCGTTCGCCAACTGCGGCCTGCCCTACTTCGTCGGCGGCGTGATCGAAAACCGCCAGGATCTCCTCCTGCAGACCCCCGGCTCCCTGGCTGCGCGCTTCCGCCTGGACGTGCGCGTCGACCATGAAGTCACCCGGATCGACCGGCACGCGAAGACCGTGTCCGTGCGCAACACGCTCACCGGCCGCGAGAGCACAGAGCACTACGACCACCTCATCCTTGCCGCCGGAGCGACGACCAGGCCCGGATCGACCGGCGCGGACGTGCCCACCCGCACCCTCCGCACGGTCGACGACGTTGACCACATCACCGCGCTCCTCGAGTCCGTCAGCGGAGCGGCGTCGGCCGTGGTGATCGGCGGCGGATTCATCGGCCTCGAGGCCGTGGAGAACCTCGTGCACCGCGGCGTGTCCGTGACGCTCGTGCAGCGCGGCTCCCAGATCTTTTCGCCACTCGACCCCGAGATGGCGTCCCCGGTGCTCGCCCACCTGCGCGAGCAGGGTGTCGACGTGCGCCTGAAGGCGACCGTGACGCACCAGACCGACGGCGGCGTGCTGCTCAGCGACGGATCCGAGGTGCCGGCCGACCTCGTCATCGACGCCAGCGGAGTTCGCCCCGACACATCCCTGGCCGCCCACGCCGGGCTGACGATCGGCGAGAGCGGCGGGGTGTGGGTCGACGACACCCAGCGCACCAGCGATCCGTCGATCTACGCGGTCGGCGACGGGGTCGAGAAGACCGACGCCGTCGACGGGCGCGGCACGCTCGTCACCATGGCCGGCCTGGCCAACCGGCACGGCCGGGCGGCCGCCGACAGCATCGCCGGGCAGCCGGAGCCCGCGGCGCCGGCCCTCGGCACCGGCATCGTCGGCGTGTTCGACCTGACCGTGGCGATGGTCGGCTGGAGCGAGAAGCGACTCGTTGAACGCGGCCGTCCGCACCGCGTCGTGCACACGCATCCGGCCTCGCACGCCACTTACTACCCCGGCGCGGAAACCATGTCGATGAAGCTCCTCATCGACGCAGACACGGATGCCATCCTCGGCGCCCAAATCGTGGGCGGCAGCGGCGTCGACAAGCGCATCGACGTGATCGCGACCGCCATGGCCGGCGGGCTCACGGCATCCGCCCTCACCCGCCTCGAACTGGCCTACGCACCCCAATACGGCTCCGCCAAGGATCCCATCAACCAGCTCGGCTACGTCGCCGAGAACGTCGCCTCCGGAGCCACCCGCACGCTGCAGTGGCACGAGCTCGCCGCGGCGCAGGACTCGGGCGCCGTGCTCGTCGACGTGCGCACCGCGGGAGAATTCGACGCCGGCAGCCTGCCCGGCGCGGTCAACATCCCCCTGGACGAGCTCCGGGAACGGCTGGACGAACTCCCGGACGCCCCGCTGGTCGTGCACTGCCAGGTCGGCCAGCGCGGCCACTCCGCCGCGCGCATCCTCAGCCGGCAGGGGTACGAGGTGCGCAACCTGGACGGCGGCTACCGCACCTGGAGCGCCGGCCTCTCGGCCGTCACCGCGGCCGTCGTCGCCGAAGTCGTACCGGCCGTCCCCGCCCTCGCCTAATCAGATGAACGCGGCCAGGCCCGCGGCCGATGCCCGTCCACGGCGGTTGGTAGTTTGGTCTCAACGTCGTAAGGCAGGAGCCAGCCATGTTTGTGGGCATCACCAATTCACCGCGGGACTACGCATGGGGATCAACCGGCGCCATCGCCGGACTGCTCGGGCGCACGGCATCGGGCAAACCGGAGGCCGAGCTGTGGCTGGGGGCGCACCACGGGTCGCCGGCCCAGATCGTTGACCCTGCCGCGGTCGGCGGGGCACGCGACCTCGCCGAGTGGATCGCTTCCTCGCCGGATGCCGCGCTGGGCGCGGCGCTGGCACGGTCGTCTGCCGAGCCGCGGCTGCCGTTCCTGATGAAGATCCTCGCCGCCCAGAGCCCGCTGTCGCTGCAGGCCCACCCGTCGCCGGCGCAGGCGAAAGCCGGCTTCGAGCTGGAGAACGAGGCAGGCATCCCCGTCGACGCCGCCGACCGAAACTACCGCGACCCGTTTCACAAGCCGGAGCTCATCTACGCCCTCAGTGAGACGTTCGAGGCGCTGTGCGGGTTCCGCGAGCTGGCCGAGATCCGCCGGATCACGGCCGAACTTCGCGCGCTGGATGCGTCCACCGACGACCCGCAGCCGGGAGCCCTGGAAGCGCTCGACCGCCGGCTTCTCGGCGCCGACGCGTTGCACGACGTCGTCGACTGGCTGCTGCGCGACGGACGCGGCGAAGACAGCGGAGAGGTCGCCTGGCTGGTCGAGCGCGTGGTTCTGCTCGCCGAACAGGCCCGGTTCCTGACCGAGGGCGGCGCCGTCGTGGGCTTCGCGCGCGAGCTGGCGACCGTGCGGGAGCTGGCCGAGGCGTACCGCGGAGACCCCGGCATCGTGCTCTCCCTTCTGCTCAACCGTGTGTCGCTGAAGCGCGGCGAGGTGCTGTACCTGCCGGCCGGCAACATCCACGCCTACCTGTCTGGTCTCGGTGTTGAGCTCATGGCCGCGTCGGACAACGTGCTGCGCGGCGGGCTCACGCCCAAGCACATCGACATCGACGAGCTGCTCCAGGTGCTCGACTTCCGGCCGTTGCCGGTTCCCTTCCTGCCGCCGGTTGACGAGGCGCCCGGTGTCTCGGTGTACCGCCCGGACGTGCCCGACTTCGTGCTCATGCACATCGAGGCGCCGGCTCCGACCGCCGGCTCCGCCGCGGCCGATGTGCCGATGCGCCAGGTCACGCTGACGGGACCGGGGATCGCCATTTGCACCGCCGGTGGGTTCCTCGTTGCCGGGGGAGCGTCATCCGCCGCCCTCAAGCGCGGCCAGGCCGTCTACATCACGCCCGACGAGGGCACGCTCACCTTCGCCGGCGCCGGCGAGGTCTTCCTCGCCACCACCGGCTCCTAGCCCCCGCGCCCCGCCTGCCCGCCCCGCTGCCCGCCCCCCCGCGCTTTTCCGAATTCGACGGAGATTTTGCGGGAATCAGGCGATTTGGCCGGTATTCGGCCGGATTTGGGCAAAATCTCCGTCGAATTCGAGGGGGGCAGGAGGTCCCTAACAGGGACAGGGGGCGTTGGGCAGTGCAGGGATTGACGGATGCCGCGGCCGGCCAGGCTCTGCATGGCGATGCTCTCCGTCATGCATCCACTCCTGACGGACATTGCCGACCTGGGGCTCTTCGCCAAGCGATCCGACCTCCTGGCCCTCGGGCACAGCGACGGGACCCTCCGGAGCGAGTTGGAGCGAGGGACGATAATCCGGGTGCGGAAGGGCTGGTACTCGCTGTCATCCGCACCTCCGATCGGCGTGCAGGCGTTCCGAATAGGCGGACGTCTGGCCGGGCTGAGCGCCCTCAAAACGCATGGGATCTGGACGCCGGAGACGCGAAAACTGCACGTCACTGTCCCTGCTGACGCGCGCGGGCTGCGCCAGCCGACCGACATGCGCGCCCGGTTTGAGGCCGGCGAGGGATGCAACTGCCGGGTGACATGGACCGACGACACGTCCCGCAGGCGCCCGCCCTACGTGTGGCGCACGTCCGTCATCGACGCGCTGGTGCACGTCCTGAACAACCATGACCGGGTCACTGCGATCGCCTGCCTCGATGCCGCGCTGCACAATCGGCTCGAGAACGGCGCGGGCATCGTCGAAGCGGACCTCGACGAGATCTTCGCGCGCGCGCCGTCGCGCGTGCAGCCGTGGCGCGCGGAGATTGACGGTCGCGCCGGCTCCGGAGGCGAGACTGAGTTCCGGCTGAAGACACTCACGGCCGGAATCCCGTTCGTCCCGCAGCCGTGGGTCCGCGGCGTCGGGTGGCTGGACGGGCAGATCGGCCCGTCGACCTTCGTCGAGGTCGACGGCGCCACGTGGCACGACAACCCGGTCGCGTTCCTCGCCGACCGGGAGCGCGACATCCTGGTTGCTGACAGGGGCGGGCGTGTGCTGCGCTTCAGCTATCCGCTCTACCGGAAAAAGTGGGATCTCTGCGCGCGAGTGATGCGCAAAGCACTCACGGATGACTATCACCTCGCGAAGACCACGGACTTTCCGGACTTTCCCTGGCGGATGAAGCCGAGGTAGCGCACCCGCGCGCAGGCGTCCGCCCAGATCGTCGTCGCGGCCGTGCGAATTCGACGGAGATTTTCGGGATACGGGGGCAAAAAACGCCATTTCGGGCCCTGAGGCGCAAAATCTCCGTCGAATTCGGGCAGGGCACGGGGGGTGACGGATGCGACGGGTGCGACGGGCGCGGTGACGGATGCGACGGGCGCGGCGACGGGCGGCGGCGGTCAGCCGGCGCGGCGGGAGCCGAACACGCGGCGGTAGGCCGTCGGGGTGGTCTGCAGCACCTTGAGGAAGTGGTGGCGCATCACGGCCGCGCCGCCGAAGCCCGTGTCGGCGGCGATCGCCTCGAGGGTGTTGTCGGTCTCCTCGAGCAGCTGCTGCGCGCGCAGCAGCCGCTGCCGGTTCAGCCACGCGGTCGGGGTGGTGCCGAGTTCGGCACGAAACCGGCGCGCGAACGTGCGCGACGACATGAGCGACCGGCGGGCGAGCTGGTCGACCGTGAGTTCATGGTCGAGGTTCTGCAGCATCCACTCGGTGACGGCGGCGAAGGAGTCGCTCTGGCACTCGGCGACGGGAGCCTGGATGAACTGCGACTGCCCGCCGTCGCGCTGCGGGGGCACGACCATGCGCCGGGCGATGACGTTCGCGGCGGCCGCGCCGAGCTCGGTGCGCACGACGTGCAGTGCTGCGTCGATGCCGGCTGCCGTGCCGGCTCCCGTGACGACCCGGCGGTCCTCGACGAACAGCACGTCGGGGTCGACGTCGGTCTCCGGGTAGGCGCGCGCCAGCGCATCCGTGTACATCCAGTGCGTCGTGCTGCGCCGGCCGTTCAGGATGCCGGCCTCGGCGAGCACGAACGCGCCGCTGCAGACGCTCAGCACCCAGGCCCCGCGCGCCTCCGCGTCCCGCACGACGCGCAGGATCTCGGGGTGGATGCGCGCGCCGGCCTCGTAGGCGGGGATCGCAATCAGGTCGGCATCCGCCGCGGCGGAGAGGTCCTCATGCACGACGATGTCGAAACCGAGCTTGGTGCGGATCGGGCCGGGCTCCGCGGCGGTCACGTGGAAGTCGAATACCGGGCCGCCGTGCTCGCTCCGGTCGATGCCGAAGACCTCGCAGATGACCCCGAATTCGAACGGGGACATGCCGGGCAGGGTGACGCACACGATCTTGGTGAGCATGCTGATCCTTTGGCGGGAAGATCCTTTGGCAGGAACGTGTCGAACGCTGGCAATTCTGCCACTAGCGGCAGTAAGTCGCAACACGTAGATTTCCTGCCATGACAATCGTATTGCTGACATTGGGCGCACTCGTGCTGTGGGGTGCGCTGGCAACTCTTCGCAGCCTCGACGGCGACGGCTACGGTCGCCCCGAAATCCGCGATCGGAACCGCGGCCCCGAACACCTGACGCCCTGACGCTGGGACGCGCTGACGCTAGGGTGAAGTGGTCGGCAACGCGAGGTTGCCGCGGCACCGTGAGGGCATCGCATGGCTTGGTTAGTCACCGGAGGAGCCGGATACATCGGCGCACACATCGTACGCGCATTCCTGGCCGAGGGGATCGACGTCGTCGTCATCGACGACCTCTCCAGCGGCCACGCCGATTTCGTTCCGGGGGGCGTCCCGTTCGTTCGGGGGAGCATCCTCGACGCCCCTCTGCTGCGCCGCACCTTCGCCGAGCACGAGCTGAGCGGCGTCGTGCACGTCGCCGGCTTCAAGTACGCCGGGGTCTCGGTGCAGCGCCCGCTGCACACCTACGAGCAGAACGTCACCGCCACGGTGACCCTGCTCGCGGCCATGCAGGAGGCCGGCGTCTCCCGGATGGTGTTCTCCTCGAGCGCGGCCGTCTACGGCACCCCGCACACCGACCTCGTCACCGAAGCCACCCCGAAGAACCCGGAGTCGCCGTACGGCGAGTCCAAGCTCATCGGCGAGTGGCTGCTGCGCGACCAGGCCGTCGCGACGGGGCTCACCCACACCTCGCTGCGCTACTTCAACGTCGTCGGCTCCGGCGCCCCCGAGCTGCGCGACACGAGCCCGCACAACCTCTTCCCGCTCGTCTTCGAGGCGCTCATCGAGGGGCGCACCCCGCGCATCAACGGCAACGACTACGCCACGCCCGACGGCACCTGCGTGCGCGACTACATCCACGTCTCCGACCTGGCGATTTCGCACGTGGCCGCGGCCAGGCGGCTGGATGCCGGCGAGCCGATCGAAGCCGTCTACAACCTGGGCAGCGGCGACGGTGTCTCGGTCGGCGAAATCATGTCCACCGTGTCCGCCGTGACCGGAATCGACTTCGTCCCGGAGGTCGCTCCGCGGCGTGCAGGGGACCCCGATCGGATCGTCGCGTCGGGCGATTTGGCCGCCAGGGACCTGCAGTGGGCGATGCGCCACAGCCTCGAAGACATGGTGCGCAGCGCCTGGGAATCGCGGCAGGCGGCATCAGCGAACTCACAGTGAGCGATTTTCGCTCCATGGCGAGTCGAAACCCTCCCCCCAATATGGAGGGTTTACCATCTGCGACTTGACGTACGACGAACTACACCGATGTAATTAGTTCTACGCGCACCGCATGGGGTGAAGCAAAAATGGGTGGGAGACGATATGGCGCTATCTGATTATCGTTCTGGGGTTCCTGAGGATTGGTTCATCGATCCGGTTCGTTTGGGAGTGCCTGGAGTTCGTCGGGATTTCGGAGACGACAATCCCTTGGCCTGGCAGACCGATTCGCTGTGCGCGCAGACCGATCCGGAGGCTTTCTTCCCGGAAAAGGGTGGGTCCACCCGCGACGCCAAGAAGATTTGCGGGTCGTGCGAGGTCAGGACCCAGTGCCTGAAGTACGCCCTCGCCAACGACGAGCGATTCGGCATTTGGGGCGGGCTGTCCGAGCGCGAGCGTCGCAAACTGCGGAAGCGCGTCGGCTGACGAAGCGGAAGCGGCGCGTTTCGATATCGGATTTCGAGGCGCGCCTCCCTCGTTGAGGGGTGTCAGGGGTAAGCCGACCTAGGCTGTGCACGTTATGCAACCCAGAGTCACCGCCATCCTTGTCGCCCGCAACGGCGCGAAACACCTTGAGCGAACTCTCAAGGCGATCGAGGCGCAAACGCGCCGCCCCGACGTCGTGATCACGGTCGACTGCGGCTCGACGGATACCACGCCGGCGCTCCTGGCGGCGTTCGGCCCCACCCACTTCATCTCCGCGCAGAGCGACCTGTCGTTCGGGCAGGCGATCGCCGCCGGCGTGCGCGTGACCGCGCCCCCGGAGTCGGACCACGAGATGCTCTGGCTGCTCGCCCAGGACAGCGCCCCTGAACCCGGCGCGCTCGCGGCCCTGCTCGGGGAACTCGAGATCGCGCCGTCCGTGGCCGTCGCAGCGCCCAAGGTCATGGACTGGCACTCGGGCGACTACATCCACCAGTTCGGCGAGTCGATCACGCCCCTCGGCGCGACCGTGACGCTCGTGGAGAGCGAGCTCGACCAGGGCCAGCACGACGGCATGAGCGACGTCCTCGCCGTCAGCGCCGGCGGGATGCTCGTGCGCCACACCGTCTGGGACCAGCTCGGCGGGTTCGACCCGGCCCTTCCCGTCGTCGACGACTCGCTCGACTTCTGCATCCGCGTGCGCATGGCCGGATACCGCGTGTCGGTCGTCGCCTCCGCGCGCGTCGCCTCGGCCGGTGACGGCATCGCAGGGCCGAACGGCTCCTCCCGCGGGCGGCTGCGCCGCAAGCGGTTCCGGGCGGAGCGCGCCGCGCAACTACACCGACGCCTCGTCTACGCGCCGGGCTGGGCTGTGCCGTTCCACTGGCTCTCACTGGTCCCGCTGGCGCTGCTGCGCTCGATCGGCCAGCTCCTGCGCAAGGAACCCGGTGCCATCCTGGGCGAATTCGCGGCCGCGTTCGCCGCGGCGTTCCACGGGCTGCGCGTGCGCGCCGCCCGCCAACGGTTCGCCGCCACGAAGAAACTCGGCTGGGCCTCCATCGCCACCCTGCGCGTTCCGTCGGTCGAGGTTCGCCGCAGGCACGCGCTCAAACGCGAGGCCAGCCTGACCGGCCTCCGCGGCGACCGGCCGGAGATCCGATTCTTCGCCGCCGGCGGAGCCTGGACCGTGCTGGCCGCCTTCGTCGCGGGCATCGCCGTGCTGGCGCCGCTGCTCGGCGCCCGCACCCTGGCCGGCGGCGGGCTCCTCCCGCTCTCCGGCACGCCCGCAGAACTCTGGACGAATGTGGACTACGGCTGGCGCGACATCGGCCTCGGCTTCGTGGGCGCCGCCGACCCGTTCGCCGCCGTGTTGGCCGTGCTGGGTTCGCTCACCTTCTGGGCGCCATCCTTCGCCCTCGTTGCCCTCTACTTCCTGGCGCTGCCGCT
The DNA here is from genome assembly GCA_002404115.1 of Microbacteriaceae bacterium UBA4731. The sequence goes on along the minus strand of DHJB01000011.1, from coordinate 7,260 downwards.
CGCCGCGTTCGGCGCCTGGATGGCCGCGACCCGCCTGACCGGCCGCGGCTCCCTGCGCGCCATCGCCGCCGTGCTCTGGATGTTCGCACCCACCTTCCTCAGCGCGCTCGCGGCCGGGCGCCCCGCGGCGATCCTCGTGCACCTGCTCCTGCCGTGGCTGTTCTTCGCCGGTTTCGCGGCCGCCCGCTCCTGGTCGGCCTCGGCCTCCGCCGCCCTGCTGTTCGCCGCGATCATCGCCTGCGCGCCGTCGCTCGCGCCGGCACTCCTGGTCGGCTGGCTGATCTGTGTGGTGGCCAGTGGCCGCCAGGTCATGCGCTTCATCGGCATCCCGCTGCCCGCGCTCGCTCTCGCCGCCCCGCTGATCTGGGACCAGGGCCTGCGCGGAACCTGGCTCGCCCTGCTCGCCGACCCCGGCGTGCCCGTGCCGGGCCAGGCCGTCTCCGCGTGGCAGCTGCTGCTGGGCTTCCCGTCCGGCGAATTCGGCGGCTGGACGCCCATCCTCGACTCGCTGGCGATGCAGGGGGTGAGCGCGGACCTGCTCGTGCCGATCCTGCTGGCGCCGCTCGCCCTCGTGTCGCTCGTCGCCCTCTTCCTGCCCGGCGCTCGCGCCGCGAGCTTCGCCCTCCTCACGGCACTTCTCGGCCTCGGCACCGCCGTCGCGGCCAGCCACATCTTCCTCTCCTCGGTCGGCGCACAGCCCGTGGGCATCTGGCCGGGCGCCGGCCTGAGCCTCTGCTGGCTCGGCGTCGTCGGCGCGGTGGTCCTGGCGCTGCGCGGCATGCGCCGTTTCGCGGTCGCCCCCGGCGTCAGCGCCACCATCGCGCTGCTCATCGTGGTCGCTCCGCTGAGCGCAGCACTGCCGCTCGGGACATCCGTCGTCCGTGAGGGCACCGACCGCACGCAGCCGGCCTTCGTCAGCGCCGAAGCGCGCTCCAAGCCGCGCGTCGGCACGCTGCAGATCGTGCCTCAGCCCGACGGCGGCATCCTCGCCACGGTTGTGCGCGGCGCCGGAGCCACCCTCGACAACCAGTCGACCCTCGCGAGCACGGACACCACGCTCAGCGCGAAAGACACGAAGCTCTCCGCGCTGGCCGGCAACCTCGCCTCGCGCAGTGGCCTGGATGCCTCGGCCGGCCTGGCCGAGTTCGGCATCCGCTTCGTGCTGCTCCGGCCGGCCGCCGTGACCCTGACCGGGCCGGGAACCGCCGCGCCGGTGTCTCCTGAGGCCCAGCAAACGACCAGCCGCACGACGACGGCGCTCGACGGGAACGCGGCGCTGACGCCGGTGGGCGACACGACCTTCGGCCGGCTGTGGCGGCACACCGCCCGCGCGGATGCCGTCGGCGGCGCCGCGATCCCGGCGAATGCCGGCGGCATCATCGGCCTGGCGGCCCTCATCGTCGCTGCGGTCATCTTCGGCGCGACGGTGCTGCTCTCCATCCCCACCGGCGCGGGCCGCGAGGCCGTGCGCCAGGCGCAACGGGACGCGATCCGCGCGGCCGGCCGGGCTAAGGCCAAGCAGAAACGTGGACGGACACGGGCGGGCTCGGCTGAGGACGCGACCGAGACGGACACGGAGGCGGCGGAAGCCGGCGCTCCGGACACGGACGCCGGGGACACTGACGCTCCGAACTCGAACGCTGAGGACGCAGACGCCCCGGCCACGCACGCCGACGCCGACGCCGTCGAAGCCCCGCACTCTGACGCGGATGCCGAATCGGCCGCGGCCGCTGCCGCACCTGAGACCGGGAGCGTACGCATCCCCGGGGAGGACCACCATGCCAACTAAGCGCGGAGTTGCCGTGTTCGGGGCCCGGGCGGTCGGCGGGGTCCTCGGCGTCGCGGTCGCCGTCCTCGCCGCCGGTGCCGTCGTCGTCCTGCCCTGGCCGCCCGTCTCGTCGGCGCCGGCGTCGATGGTCGTGTCCCCGGTTCCCAGCGAGCAGAAGCGGGTCTGCCCCGGACCGCTGCTCACCCTGGCGGAGGACTCCAGCAAGGCCCAGGCCGCGACATCCGTCGGCCCGGCCGCCGGCGTGCACGGCGCACGCGCGTCGGCCGCCGACGCGGGCGGCGTCAGCGTCGACGCCAGGGACTTGTCGGCCAAAGACAATTCGGCGGGCCACCGCGACGGCGCCCCTCAACTCCTGCGCGTGCCGGCGCAGGAGGGGGCCAGGACGCCTGCCCTGGTCGCGGGCAGCCAGTCGCAGACCGCGAAGAGCGAAACCCTCGGCGGCCTCGCCGTGGCCGCCTGCGGCGAAGCGTCGAGCGATTCCTGGCTCGTCGGCGGCTCGACCGACATCGGACGCACCAGCCTGGTCCTGCTCAGCAACCCCACGACGGTCCTCGCCACCGTCGACCTCACCGTTTCCGGCGAGACCGGGGTCGTCGACGCGCCCGGCTCGACCGGCATTCTCGTGCAGCCGGGCCAACAGCGGATCATCTCGCTGGCCGGTCTCGCCCCCAACCTCAAGTCGCCCGTCGTGCACGTGCAGTCCCACGGCGGCCAGGTCGCGGCGAACCTGGAGGAGACCTTCATCCAGGGCATCGAACCCGGCGGGGTCGAGCTGCTCGGGCCGGCCGCCGTGCCGGCACTCGAGCAGGCCATCTCGGGCGTGATTGTGACGCATAAGTCGACGGCCGGCGCCAACGACGCCGACGCCGTGCCCGACGACATGCCGTCCGTGCGCGTGATGGCGCCCGGCGACGAGCCGGCTGCCGTGCAGATCGGCGTCGCCAGCGAAAACGGCGCGGCGAAGGGAACGTCACTGCAGGTCGACCTGCAGCCCGGCGTCGCTACCGAGGTGCCGCTGCAGGGTCTCGCGCCCGGCAACTTCACGGTGCGCCTCACGGCCGACCGGCCGATCGTGGCCGCCGCTCGCACCATCGCCGCCGGCACCGCCGGCAAGGACTTCGCCTGGTACGTCGCGTCAACCGCGATCCACGGCGACTTCATGGTCAGCGTCGCCCCCGGGCCGGGACCCGTCCTGCACCTGTTCAACCCCGAGGCGATGGATGCCGCGCTTACCGTCACCGGAGACCAGGGCCGGCCCGCCACGGTGAACGTGCCGGCGGGAGCGTCGGCGGTGCTGCCGCTGGGCTCCGGCGCGCGGTACGTCGTGACGGGCGGTCCAGCCGTCGTCGCCTCGGTTAGCTACGCCGGTGCCGGGCTTCTCTCCTCGTTCGCGCTGAGCCCCGCAGGGCCGCTCGCCGCCCCGATCACCGTCTACGCCCGCTAGCTTCCTTCGCCGAGATTGACCGTTCCGGTCGAGATTGCCCGGTGCGCCGGTCAATCTCGACCGCAGGTGTCAATCTCGGCGGCGCTCAGCGGTCGGGGAAGTCGTGCGGCAGCCCGGTCAGCAGGGGCCGGAGCCGCGCGAGGCGCTCGCGTTCGAGCAGCAGGGCAGCGTACTCGCGTTCGCGGCGCACCGCGGCGACGCCGGCGAGGAACACCTCGGCGGGCACGGCCGGCAGCGGCGACACGTATCGGGAGACCTCGTCGGCGAGTCCCGCGCCCAGTCGCGTACGGGTGTCCGGGGTCATCTTCGCCGCCTGGCGCAGGAGCTGCGCGACGCGGCGGGACAGCCGGTCGGGGAGCCGGGCGACGTCGGCCGTCTCCGCCCAGGTGATGAGCTCGAGCGGGACGCTGGTGACCGGATCGTTGCCGCGAGGCACCCGCTCGTGCTGGCTGTAGGTGCCGGCGAGGAGATCGCCGAGTCGCTTCGACTTCCCGTTGAGCAGCGCCGTCGTCGCGGCGAGGCCGCCGAAGGTCATGAAGATCTCGATCACCCCCACGAGGGCGCGGATGAACGCATGCCGCAGCGAGATCGCGCCGCCGTCATCCCGCACGATCCTGGCCCCGATCGCGAGCTTGCCGAGCGACCGCCCGCCGGTCGCCGTTTCCACCACCATCGGCGCGATCAGGAGCGAGGAGACGAGCCCGACGATCATCAGCGCCCGGCCGAGCGCCTCGTCGACCGCGTCACCGAGCAACGGGGCCACGATCAGCGCCATCACGAAGTAGAGGAGGAGATACGCGACCCAGTCGATGATCGCGCCGGCGGACCTGAGGATGACGTTGGCCGGACGCACGTCAAGGGCCACCGCCTCGCCCGTCACGAGTTCGTTCGCGTCCGGGGCGTCGTCACCGATGGACGCCTGCCAGGGCTCCTTCATGCCTACTATTGAACCAGATGGACCTCGATGCATATTCAGCCGCGCACCGCGCCGAATGGGACCGCCTTGCCGAGCTCGGCACACGGCGGCGATTGTCGGGTGGGCAGGCCGACGAGCTGATCGAGCGCTACCAGTCGGGGGCGACACAGCTGTCCGCGATCAAGACGACGGCCGGGTCGACCCTGCAGGGAGACCGGCTCTCCGTCTCGCTCTCCCGCGCGCGGCTGCGGTTCACCGGGGCGAGCGCGAATGTGCTGTCCCAGCTGCCGCGGTTCTTCATCCTGCAGCTCCCCGCGGCGCTCTACCGACTGCGCTGGCTCACCCTCGCCGTGGCGCTGGTCACCTTCGTGGTCGCGGGGCTCTACGCGGCCTGGGCCCTCGGCAACCCGCAGGTGCTGGCCAACTTCGGTTCGGATGCCGAGCTCAAGAAGCTGGCGAACGAGGGCTTCGTGAACTATTACTCGGAGAACCCCGCCGCATCCTTCACGGGGCTGGTCTGGACGAACAACGCGTGGATCGCCGCGCAGTGCATCGCGTTCGGGATCGTCGGCGTCTTCGTGCCGTACATCGTGCTGCAGAACGCGCAGAACCTCGGCGTCAACGCGGCCGTCATGTTCGCCTACGGCAAGGGCGACGTCTTCTTCCTTTATATTGCGCCGCACGGGATGCTAGAACTCACCGCGATCTTCGTGGCAGCGGCCGGCGGCCTGCGGATCTTCTGGGCGTGGATCGCGCCAGGCGCGCGCACCCGCGGCCAGGCACTCGCAGAGGACGGCCGGGCGTTGTTCACCGTGGCCATCGGACTCGTCTTCGTGTTGTTCGTCTCCGGCGTGATCGAGGGGTTCGTGACGCCGGCGCCGTGGCCGTGGCCGGTGAAGATCGGCATCGGGGCGCTCGCGCTGCTCGCGTTCCTGGCCTACATGCTCCTCGCCGGGCGCCGGGCGGTTAGGGCCGGGGAGACCGGCGACCTCGGCGAGTTCGAGGCCGGCACCGCCCGCATCTACTCCGCCTGACCGCCCCTGCCGCTCTGCTTCCCGGCGACGCTCTCCGAATTCGACGGACATTTTCCGGATTCGAGCGACTATGCGCCGGATCCTGCTCGTTTTGGGCAAAATCTCCGTCGAATTCGGAAGGGGCTAGAGGCGGCCGGCTGCCTTCAGGGCGATGTAGCGGTCGGCGAGGGCGGGCGGCAGGTCGGCGGGGGAGGCCGTGACCACCTCGGCGCCCAGCTGGCGGATCGCGGCGGCGACGCGCGTCACGTCGAGCAGGGCCCGCTCGGCGGCCGCGGCACGGTAGACCTCGTCCAGGGTGCCCCGTTCCCGGCTGGCCCGCAGCACGACCGGGTCGGTGACGGATGCCACGACAACCGTGTGCCGGCGCGTCAGCTGCCCCAGAACCGACAGGAGGCCGGTGGATGCGCCGGCCGCGTCGATCGCGGTGACCAGCACGACCAGGGCGCGTTGGCTGGTGATCGCGCGCACCTGGCCGGGCACCGCAGCCCAGTCCATCTCGATCAGCTCCGGCTCGATCAGCGCCACCGCGTCGACCATCCGGGAGAGCAGCTCGGCGCCCTGCGCGCCCTGCACCCGGCCGCGCACGCGCCGGTCGAACGCCACGAAGTCGACCCGGTCGCCGGCCCGGGAGGCGAGCGCCGCGAGCAGCAGGGACGCCTCGAAGGCGGTGTCGAGGCGTGGTTCGTCGTCGATTCGCGCCGCCGAGGTGCGCCCGGTGTCGATCAGGATCACCACCCGGCGGTCCCGCTCGGGCCGCCAGGTGCGCACCATCACGTCGTTGCGGCGGGCGGTGGCCCGCCAATCGATCGACCGCACGTCGTCGCCGCGCACGTACTCGCGCAGCGAATCGAACTCGGTGCCCTGCCCGCGCACGAGCAGGCTGGTGCGTCCGTCGAGCTCCTTGAGCCGGGTGATCCGGGAGGGCAGGTGCTTGCGTGAGTGGAACGGCGGCAGCACCCGGATGCGCCCGGGCGCGCCCAGGGTCGCCTGCCTGGCCCACAGGCCCAGCGGGCCGACGGAGCGCACCGTCACCTGCAGTGCCCGCCGCTCGCCCCGCCGGAACGGTGTCAGCGTGAGCGACACGCGGCGCCGTTCGCCGGGCGGGACGGTCAGCCTGGTGCGGTTGTTGCCTGCCCCGGCCGACGGCTGCCACGCATCACGCACGACGGCGAGCATCCGCCTGCGCCCGGTGTTGGTGAGGTAGAGCTCGCTGGTCACCTGCTCGCCGAGGCGCACCCGGGAGGGCAGCCGGCGTTCGAGCGTGAGGGCGCGGGGCGAAGCGGCCAGCGAAAGGTCGAGGATGCCGAGCAGCAGCACGGCGATCAGCCACACTCCGAGCACGCCCAGCGCCGCGGCCGTGGTGCGTCCGAGCAGCACGATCGGCACGACGCCGAGGGCGACGAGCAGGGCGAACCGTCCGGTGACCGTCATCGGATGCCTAGATCGGAACCTGGATTTGCGCCACGATGCCTCGGAGGATCGCGTCGACGGACACGCCCTCCAGCTCGGCCTCCGGGCGCAACTGGATCCGGTGCCGCCACACCGGCAACACCATCGCCTGCACGTGGTCGGGGGTGATCGCGTCGTAGCCGCTCAGCCACGCCCACGCCTTCGCCGACGCGAGCAGCGCCGTTGTCCCGCGCGGGCTCACACCGAGCTTCACCGAGGGGCTGCGCCTCGTGGCGCGGGCCAGGTCGACGATGTACGCGAGCACGTCGGCGCTCGAGCCGACGGATGCGACGGCCACCTGGGCCGCGGCCAGATCCGCCGAGCCGAGCACGGCGGTGACGCCGGCCCCGGCCAGGTCGCGCGGGTTGAACCCAGCCGCGTGCCGGCGGAGCACCTCGAACTCGGCCTCGCGCTCCGGGATGTCGAGCACGAGCTTGAGCAGGAACCGGTCGAGCTGGGCCTCCGGCAGCGTGTACGTGCCCTCGTATTCGATCGGGTTCATCGTCGCGGCGACGATGAACGGCTCCGGCAGGGGCAGCGAGACGCCGTCGACGCTCACCTGCCGCTCCTCCATGGCCTCGAGCAGCGCCGACTGGGTCTTCGGCGGCGTGCGGTTGATCTCGTCGGC
>DHJB01000074.1:30666-46185 GCA_002404115.1 Microbacteriaceae bacterium UBA4731 | reverse complement strand
CGAACCCGAAACCCCACTCGAACCCCCACCACCGTTCTAGGGGCGGAGAGGTCCGCCCGCGGCAGGCCGTAACGTCAAACCTAGACAGGGAATGGGCCGGCTATTACGCCGGGTTCTGTCCCGGTGCCGAAGCACCATGGACGGCCATCTATCTTGGGACTACGTTGCCGCAGCCCTCTAGCGGTCTACCCGGAAACTCGGCGAGCCGCCTTAGCGTTTCCTGTTCGACCTTGCTCCGGACGAGGTTTACCAAGCCGACCAGGTCACCCTGGCCTCTGGTGGTCTCTTACACCACCGTTTCACCCTTACCCCCGGCCGGAGCCGGTGGCGGTTTACTTTCTGTGGCACTGTCTCGCGGGTTGCCCCGGGTGGGTGTTACCCACCGCCCTGCTCTCTGGAGCCCGGACGTTCCTCGGCATCCGGTGCTCCGAAGAACACAGGATGACGCGACCGTCTTGCCGACCCATTCCAGGTGAAATCTTACAGGCCGAAGCTGGAGCCCATATCCATGGCCCGGTTGGCGATCGCGTCGGCACGGGAGTTCTCGGCCCTGGGAATCCACTCGAAGGTGACCGGACGGTGACCGATCAGCTCGCGCGCCTTGGTCGCCAGTTCCCGCATGTCGGGGTGCTTGATCTTCCAGCGGCCCGACATCTGTTCGATGACGAGCTGCGAGTCCATTCGCACGTGGATGCCGGCACCTGGGTCGATCTCGACCGCGCGCCGGATGCCCTCGATCATGCTTCGGTATTCGGCGACGTTGTTCGTCGCGACCCCGAGGTACACCCCGATCTCCGCGAGCGTCTCACCGGTCTTCGCATCGATAACGAGCGTGCCGCTGCCCGCGCGGCCCGGATTCCCCCGGGACCCCCCGTCGGCCTCGACGATGAGCGACCGTGTCATCAGATGCCTGACTCCTCCGTGCGCACCAGGATTGCACCGCAGTCCGGGCAGAAGACAACGTCATCGGCGGGAGAGCTGCGCACGGCCTCGAGGTCGCTGCCGGTCAGCGTCATGGTGCAGCCGCTGCAGGTGCGGGCCCGGAGCAACGCGGCGGCATTGCCCCGGCCAACCACGCGACGCTTCTCGTACAAGGCGCCCAGCTCGTCGGAAATGGTCCCGGCGATCGTGGCACGGTCGCGCGTGAGGTCGGCGAGCTGCCGGTTCAGGTCGGCGAGAGCGGCGTCGCGGGCCTGCTCCGTCTCGACGACGCGGGCGGACAGGGCCTCGCGTTCGGTCTGCACCTCGGCGACCGCGGATTCGCGTTCTTCGAGTCGTTCCATGACCGCAATCTCGATCTCCTCGAGGTCAAAGAGGCGCTTGCGCAGCGCGGCGAGTTCCGTCTCCAGCGCCTGGACATCCTTCACCGACGAGGAGTGGTCCACTCGCTCGGTGTCGCGGGCGATGCGCTTCTCGACCACGTCGACGTCCGATTCGATGCGACGCAGTTCGGTGCGCACATCCTCGAGCTCGCCGTTTCGCGCCGCCAGCGTCGCCCGGGTCTTCTCGCCCTGGCTTGCCAGTGCGGCCAGCTCGGCGTGCTGTGCCAGCGATTTGGCCTGGTGCTCTACCTGGGCGAGCTTGGTGTCGAGGGCCTGGAGCCGGAGAAGCCCCTTCTGCTCTGCTGGAGTTGCCTTCACGATGTCCTGACCTTCACGGGTATTGAGTTCGAGTGGTGCTGTTGGGGTAGCCGGCAGGCTATTGCATGACGACGAAATCCCACGGATCCGTGCGGATTTCACTGACCGTCACGCGCAGGCCGGGCAGCGCCTCACGCAACTGGCTGGCCGCGGTTTCGAGCCAGAGCCATTCGCTGGCCCAGTGGGACACGTCCATGAGCGCCGGGCCGCTCCCGGCGACCATAGCCTGCTCGCGGGCCTCGGAGGCCGGGTGGTGCCTGAGATCTGCGGTGATGTAGACATCGGATGCGACAACCGCCGGGTCCCCCAGGAGCGAGTCGCCCGCACCGCCGCACAGCGACACGGTTTCGACGGTGCCGCCGTAGTCTCCCGCGACCCGGATTCCGGATGCGGTCGGCGGCAGCAGGTCGGCAACGACGCGCGCGAGCTGCCCGAGCGTAGTGGGCTGTGCGAGCCGGCCGACTCGACCGATACCCGTTCCGGGCACCGAGCCCTCGGTGATCGGCCTGGCGTCGATGAGGCCCAGGCGGCTGGCGAAGATGTCCGACACACCGTCGACGACCACGTCGGCGTTGGTGTGTGCCGCCAGGAGCGCGCAGTTGGCCCGGATCAGGCGGCTGAGCAGCGCACCCTTGTACCGGTCCTCCGCCACCGTCGTCACGCCGCGCAGCAGCAACGGGTGATGTACGAGCAGAAGGTCGGCGTTCGCCTCGACGGCCTCCTCGACGGTGTCGGAGACGGCATCGACGGCCAGGTGAATGTAGTCGACCGGGCTCGCGGGATCCCCGCTCAGAAGACCGGGCGCATCCCACGCCTCCGCCCCGGACAGCGGCCACAGATCGTGGGCGACCCGGGTTACGTCGGCGAGCGAGTATGACACGTGGCCAGCCTACCGGTGACTACCTGCGCGGTGCGCTCCTGCGGACACCGCCCGGCCCGGCGCGCCGGGGTCTCCTCACCTTGTCGAGAACGACCTTCTCGTCGGCTCCGACCCGGGGGCTGGGGATGGGCGCCGCGGCGCCCCCCTGCACGTCATCGGCATCGTCGGGCAGATCCGTGTCGAAACCGGTCTTGATCACATCGTGGGAGCCGGTCTGGGCACCGTCATCGAACGCGCCGGCGAGATCCTCATCGCCCGGCGTTTCGGGTGGTTCGGGGCCTTCCTGCCCCGTCGGCTTGCGCTCGAGCATGCCCGGATTGTATCAAGGGTGGCTGTTTTTTGCCTCTGCCCCCCTGGTTTATCCGGCCACTCGTGACGAGGACGCTCACACCGACCATGACGAGCCCGAGGCCGGTCCAGCCGACCGGGTCGAGCCGTTCGCCGACGACCAGGATCGCCAGGATGGTGGCCGCCAGCGGTTCGACGAGGGTGATGGTCGTCGCCGTGCTGCCGCGCACGGTGCGGAGGCCCGCACCGAAGAGCAAGTAGGCCAGGAACATCGGCCCGATCGCGAGGTACGCGGTCACGGCGACGCTGCCCGCCGTGCGCAGGAGAGCCGCCCCGGTGAGCGCCAGGACCGGCAGCAGGAACACGGCGCCGAGCCCGAACAGCGCCCCCATTGTCGCGCTCGAGCCGTGTCCGGCCGCGATCACCCGGTGGGACGCGTCGGCGTAGACGGCGTAGCTCAGGCCGGCGAGCAGGCCGAGGAGCACTCCGACCGGGGCGGCGGATGCGGCGGCATCCGTTCCGGACGGGCGCCCGCCGACAAGCAGGACCGTGCCGACCAGCGCCACGGCCGTGCACGCCGTCCACCGACGTGTGATGCCGCGGCGGTCGACTAAGAATTCGATCACCGCGGCGAAGACGGGAGCCGATGCCAGGGACACGACCGCGCCGATCGCCACCCCGGCCAGGTGCATAGAGGTGTAGAAGGCGAGCGGATAGACGAAGATGCCGGAGACACCGGCGACGACCGGGCGTCGCAGGGACCGGTCCCTGATGACCCGGAGCGCCCCACGCGCCGACAGCGCGAAGAGCAGGCCGCCACCGATCGCCATGGTGGCCGCGCCGATCGCCAGCGGGCTGACCGTGTTCGGCAGGAAGTGCGCGGCCGTGCCCGTCGTCCCCCAGAGCAGCGAGGCGAGCAGGATCGGAATGACGCCGCGCGCGCTGCTTACCACCCGAGGGTTCCGGGCTCCCCCTTGAACAGACCGACGACCCGGGAGGTGATCCAGCCGCCGTAGCCGGACCGCGCCTCGGGATAGCCCCAGGCCGCGGCATCCGCCCGCGCTCCCCCGGCGACCAGGTCCAGGTACGACGCGACGCCCTTGTACGCGCACACCGTGTGGCCCTGCGCCGGCTGGACCCGGTCGATGTGGCGTGGCTTCATTCGGCCAGCGTACTCGCCGCGGCCGCGGGATTCAGTGCCCGCGGAGCCCGGCGCCGAAGACCGCCGCCTGCGTGCGCCGCTCCATGTCAAGTTTGCCCAGCAGCCCTGACACGTAGTTCTTGACCGTCTTCTCCGCCAGCTCGAGTCGCTCTCCGATCTGCCGGTTTGTCAGACCTTCTGCGATGAGCTCGAGCACCTGCCGTTCGCGCGTGGTGAGCCTGGACGCCGACGTCTCCGCCCGGTCGTCGCTCAACTCGGTGACGACCTTCCTCGTCACCGAGCGGGCGACGAGCGACTCGCCCCGCGCGACCCGCCGGATCCCGTCGATCAGCTTGTCCCCACGGATGTCCTTCAACACGTAGCCCGACGCGCCGGCCAGGACCGCCGCGTAGCTTGCCTCGTCATCGTCGAACGCGGTCAGGATCAGGCACCGCACGCCGGGGCTGGCCGACCGGATGTCGCGGCACACGTCGATGCCGCTCCCATCCGGCAGGCGAACGTCGAGGACGGCAACGTCCGGACGGGTCGCGGCCACGCGGGCGATCGCCTGCCTGGCCGTGGCTGCCTCCCCGACCACCTCCTGGTCGGCTTCCTGGTTGATCATCTCCGCTATCCCCCGGCGGACGACCTCGTGGTCGTCGACCAGGAACACCCGGATCATGCGGAATCCGCCAGGTCCGGCTCAAGGGGCACCCGCGCGGTCCACCGCAGCAGGGTTCCGCCGGTGTCCCGGTCACCCAGCGACAGCTCGCCCTGCCACCGTTTTGCGCGGGCCGCGAGGTTGGCAATGCCGCTCGTCCGCTCGGAACCCGTGAAGCCGATGCCGTCGTCGGCAACGGTCACGACAACCATCCCGTCGACGATCGCCAGGCTCACGACGGTCTCCTGCGCCCGGGCGTGCCTGGCCACATTGCTGAGGCCCTCCCGAACCACGGCCACGAGGTCGTCGGCCATGTCCTCCGGGGTGACCAGGTCGATCGCTCCGGCGAAGAGGAGCCTCGGCGTCCGGTCGAAAAGCGGGCCGACTTCGCTGAGCACGTCGATGATGCGATGCCGGAGCGACGGGCTGCCGGGGCGAGCTTGCGCGGTCAACGCGAAGATCGCCGTGCGGATCTCGCCGATGGCGGCGTCGAGGGCCTGCACCTCGTCGGTGATTCGCCCGCGAATGGCCGGGTCGTCGATCGTGCGGCCGATCGCCTGCAACCCGATCCCCGCGGCGAAGACCCGTTGGATCACGTGGTCGTGGAGGTCGCGGGCGATCCTGCTCCGATCCGACAGCAGCACCAGTCGCTGCCGGTCGGCCCGGCCGCGGGCCAGCTCGAGGGCGACACTGGCCTGGCCGGCGAAATCCGCGGCCATTTCGACATCCGGCGTGGTGAATCGCGGCCGCCCGGAGGCACGCGACACCGTCAGCACGCCATGCGGCCGCCCGGAGGCGAGCAGAGGGATGATCATCGACGGCCCGAGGACCAGGGGCGAATCGGCCTCCTCCTGGCTGCCGGTGCCGTCGACCGCGAGAATCGGCTGGCCGCTGTCGAACGCGCGACCGGAGAGCGTTCCGGCGGCCCGGAAGACGAGGCCGTCCACCTGGTCGGCGTAGGTGCCGCGGGCCGTGTCGACCATGAGGGTCCCGTCGACCGTGGGCAGGACGACGCAGACGAGGTCGGCTTCGGCGAGGGATGCGACGCGCTCGGCCAGCAGGGCCAGCGAATCGTCGGCTCGTTCCGACAGCAGCGCCGCGCTGATTTCGGCGGATGCCGCCGACCACAGCTGACGACGCCGTGTCTCGTCGAACAGGCGGGCGTTGTCGATGGCGATCCCGGCCGTCGCAGCCAGCGCGCTGAGGAGTTCCCGGTCCTCGTCGCTGAACGCGCCGGACGACTGCTCGGAGAGGTAGAGGTTGCCGAACACCTCGCCGCGCACGTGCACCGGCACGCCCAGAAAACTGTCCATGGGCGGATGATGCGGGGGGAAGCCGTCCGAACGCGGGTCGTCCAGCAGGTGGTCCAGCCTGATCGGCGCCGGATCGTCGATCAGTGCGCCGAGGAGACCGTGGCCCTCCGGCAGGCGACCGATCCGCGATGCGACGTCGTCGGGCACCCCCACGTGAATGAACTGCTCGATGTGGCCGTTCGGGCCGATCACCCCCAGGGCGCCGTAGCGCGCCCCGACCAGACCCACCGCAACCTCGACGATTCGGAGCAGCACCGCCGGAAGATCGAGTTCCTCGACCACGGCCTGGCTCGCCTGGAGGAGGCTTCGCAACCGGCCCTGCGTGGCCAGCACCTTCTGGGCGTTGTCCATGAGCTCGGACAGCGCCCGGTCGAGCTCGGACCTGGGTCCGTCGGGAAAGGAGAGTCGAGAGTCACGATCGGTCACCGCCATGGCCCGCCTCTCCATCGTCGCTTGGCGGGGAGTCTACTCGCATGGGACCTTTGACCCTTTCCGAGGTCCGTCGGCGCTGGGAACCTGTACACGTGGAGAAAGCGCTCCGCTCAACGGGACGAACCGCGGGAAGAACCGGAGGGCCGCTGCATGCTTGAAAAAGTGATTGTCGCCATTGACGGTGGCCCAGCGAGCGCCGCGGCGCTGAAGTGGGCGCTACAGCGCGCCCGGTCGGTGCAACTCACCCTGGAGCTGACGAGCGTCGTCGAACTCGGCTGGTCGCCCGTTGGCGGACCCGAGGACGAATTCCAGCCGATCTACGAACGCGCGCTCGCCGAAGCCACCCGAAAGGTGGAGCAGGCGGCTCCCACCCTGAAGAAGACCAGCGTCGTGCGCCGCGGCGTGCCGGTCGACGAACTCGTTCGCGCATCCGCCGACGCCGACCTCCTGGTCATCGGCACGAACAAAACCGGTTTTCTCGCCGGCGCGGTGTACGGCACGCTGCCGCTTCGGCTCGCCGCGCACGCGCGCTGCCCCGTCGTGGTTGTCCCGGCGAATTGGGAGCACGGCGACGGGCACGTCGTCGTTGGGATGGAGGATGACGTCACATCGGAGGCCGCGCTCGACTTCGCCGCCCGCGAGTCCACCCGCCTCGGCCGCACGCTCGACGTCATCCACGCCTGGACCGTCCCCGCCACGATCGGCGTGGATTTCGGCTCCGCCATTCCGTTCGACGCGCTCCGTGAGGCGCACGAGGAGATCCTGGCGACGTCGACCGCACGCCTCCGCGCCGCGCATCCGGGCGTGGACATTTCCGAGTGGGTGGAGCAGGGCCCGGCCGCTCCGATGCTGGTCGACGCCTCGAAGGAGGCGGAGATGCTCGTGGTCGGCACCCACGGGCGAGGAGCCGTGGCCGGGCTGATCCTCGGATCGGTCAGCCACGACGTGCTCCTCAACATGCCGTGCCCGGTCGTTGTGGTGCCTCGGCCCGACGAGAAGAAGACCGCGGTGTAGCCGTGAGCGGCGACTATTTCATCGGAGTCGACGGCTCAGGCCCCGGCAGGGCTGCGCTGCGCTGGGGGATGCAGCGGGCAGCCGAACGCGGCGCCGCGGTCGTGCTCGTGCACGTCGTCGACGACGAGTGGGGACTTGTCGGCCAGGACTATGCAGAGGAAGCGCAGCGACAGACGGTCGCACTCCTCGCGGAGGAAGCCGGGAACGCCCACGCCATCGCCGATGGTGTCGACATCAGCACCAGGATCCTGCACGGCAGCCCGTCGTGGGAGCTCGCCGGGCTTCCGTCCCCCGAGGACCTGCTCATCATCGGAACCCACAAAACCGGGTTCCTCCGCGGCCGGGTCCTCGGGTCACGGAGCGTGCAGATGGTATCCGCCGCCCGATCGTCCGTGGCCATCGTGCCGGACTCCGCCACCTCGTCCCGGCGCGGCGTCGTGGTCGGGGTCGATCGCTTCGACGGGTCGAAGCCGGCCGTGGCGCGCGGCGCCAGGGAGGCCCTGAGCCTGGGGCAGGAGCTCTTGCTCGTTCATGCGCCCCCGTCGCCCCAGCGAACGGCGCGGTCGGCCGACCTTCCCGCGAGCACCGAGGCGGCACAGCTGTTGCTGGCCAATGCCGCCGCGGCGGCCTCCGCTGCCGCACCGGGGGTGGTCGTGCACCGGCGGCTGGTGCACCGCGCACCCGCCGAGGCGCTGCTGGATGCCAGCTACGACGCCTCGCTCCTCGTGCTGGGTGTCTCCCACCGGCGAAGCGCGACCCAGACCCTGATCGGCTCTGTGACCCACGACGTGCTGATGAACATCAACGTGCCCGTGCTCGTCGCCCGAAGCGCCGGCGAGCCGGGCGACTAGGAACGGTCGGCGCCCAGAAACTCGCGGATCAGGGAAGCGAAGTCCTGCGGGTTGTCCTGGACCGCGAAGTGACTGCTCGCCGCGAGTTCGATGGTCTCGTAGCCCAGGCGGTCCCGCAGGGCGTGGGCGGCGTCCTGGCGCGGCCGAGGTGAGAGCGCGCCGACGCTGACCACGACGCGTCCCTGGCCAGGGGTAGCGCCGGCAGGTTCGAACGCCCGGAACATCGGAAGCTCCCGCGCGACGGATGCCCCATCGTCCAGGGCCATGTCGGTGCGCCAGCCGGGCCCGGACCGCGCCGAGCCGAAGCCCGCGTACCCGTCGCGGGCGTACGCTGCGGCGACGGGTGCGAGGAGACCAGGCACGAGGCTGCCGACGGCGGGCTCGTGCAGCAGCGCCCCGGCCAGGCGCACGTCGCTCGCGGCGAGCGCGAGGCCCAGCGTCGCGCCGCCGCTGAAGCCCACCACGAACGCGTCACGGGCGAGCGGGGCGAGCCAGTCGAGTTCCGCGCGGAGGTCGCCGCAGGCCGGGCGGTCGGGCGCGGACACATCGAAGCCATCGAGCGCACCGAGCGCGTCGAGGACCGGTTGCCACACCGCGCCTGTCGTGGCGACGCCATGCAGCAGCAGAAGTCGGTGGGGAGTCATAGCCCACACCCTATCCACGCCGAAATGCAATCGTCACGCGGCCGGTCCATCCGTTCACATGACCGTCACTCGGCGCGACCGGCAACCTCGACCAGTTCGCAACCGGCCTGAACGGAACACGCTCTCCGTACGGCGCCCCCACGACGCCCTTCGATCACACCCGGATCTCCGGCGGGTCCAGTTCGGGATCCGGAGTGGCTGTTTCGGCCGGGCTCGTGACATTCTCCCTGGGAACCGACACGGCCGGCTCCGGCCGCGTCCCCGCCGCGCTCACCAACACGGTCGGGACCAAGCCGAGCTTCGGCCTGGTCAGCACGAGCGGACTCCTGCCGGCGTGCCGGTCACTCGATTGCGCGAGCGTCTTCTCGCTGACGGTGGCCGATGGGGCGCTGGTCCTCTCCGTGCTCGCCGGGCGGGATGAAGGCGATGCCTGGTCGCGCGACCTGCCCGTGCCGTCGCCGCGCCCGGTCCCCCGGCCCCTGCACACCCTCGTGCTCGCGGTTCCGCGCCCAGCCGACATCGACTTCGCCGGCAACCGGGCGACCGAATCGGCGTGGTCATCGTTCCTCGACGCGCTCCTGGCGGCGGGCGTGCAGCTCGTCGAAACGTCGTTCACGCCGTTCTACGATGCCGGACGCAAACTCTACGCCGGCGGCTGGCTCGCCGAACGGCTCTCCGGGATCGAGGCGTTCC
The DNA here is from genome assembly GCA_002404115.1 of Microbacteriaceae bacterium UBA4731. Next base: position 36,628 of record DHJB01000074.1, on the reverse strand, counting down.
TCGACGAGAACCCGGACGCCGTGCATCCGGTGATCAGCCGGGTCCTGTCCGCCGGCAGGTCGACGCCGGGAACGCAGGTGTTCAGGGACTTCGACGAGGCCCGCCGCATCGCTGCGGGGATCGCGCCGCTCTGGCGGAGCGTCGATGCGCTGCTCACGCCGACCGTCACCACCACGTTTACGGTCGAGGAGATGCTGGCCGATCCGATCGCCCTCAACAGCCGTCTCGGTCAGTTCACGACGTTCACGAACATCCTCGATCTCGCGGCCATCGCGGTGCCCTGCTCCATCGCGTCGAACGGGCTGCCTTTCGGCGTCACGGTGAGCGCGCCGGCGGGATCGGACGGCTCGCTCGCCGGCATCGCCGCCGCGATCGAACGGCTGGTTGGCGGGCCGCTCGGCGCTACCGGGTACGCGCGGGTGAGCGCCGACCGCCCCTCCCTGCCGGCCGAAACGGGAGGCGGAGGTGGCGTCGACGATGTCCTGCTCGCCGTCGTGGGAGCGCACCTTTCGGGTATGCCGCTCAACGGCGAACTCACCGATCTCGGCGCCACGTTCGCGATGCGCACGGCCACCGCGGCCGTGTACCGCCTGCACGCGCTTCCCGGCACCGTTCCGCCGAAGCCCGCCTTGCGCCGGGTGAGCACCGGCGGCGTCCGGATCGAAGTCGAGGTGTACCGGCTCGACGCACGCGCGTTCGGCCGATTCGTATCCCTCGTGGCGTCGCCGTTGGCAATCGGCACGGTGGAACTCGCCGACGGATCGACCGTGCACGGCTTCGTCTGCGAACCGCACGCCTTCGACGGAGCGCCGGACGTCAGCGAGTTCGGCGGGTGGCGCGCCTACCGGCGTCAGTAGTCGAAGTCGTCGAACTGCGTCGATTCCAGCTCATCGCTGAACCAGGCCGCCGGCATCTCGGTGCCCCGGTTACGCGCCTTCAGGTGCAGGAGGTCCGTCGTACCCTGCTCGACGAGTTCGCGGGACCCCTGCTCGGCTGTCACACTCACCAGCTGGCTCGCCGCACCGATCAGGAACTGGGCGCGGCCTGGGAGTCCGTCATCCCCGACGACCGGGATGTCCACGACGTCAACTTGTCTTCGGTTGCTGAGCGCTTCCGCGTACAGCAGCACGGCATCCGCCAGGTCGCTTCCCGTGATGACGGAACCCCCGGGGTGGAATATGCGCTTCACGGGTCTCTTCCCTCGATAGCTCACGACTGAAACGTGTGCTGCCAGGGTCCGGGGCGACGAGACAAGTGTACGTCGCCCGGCAGGCCCGCGGTGCCGGCTTAGAGCTCGAGGGTGCGATTCACGATGCGCTCGGCCACATCGGCGAGCGGCACGCCAGCGTTCCGGGCATACGTGCGGAGCAGCACGAATGCCTCGTCCATGTTGGCGTCGTGGGTGAAAGCGAGCACGCCCTTGGCCTGTTCGATCAGCACCCGGCTGCTGAGGGCGTGCTGCAACTGCTGCCTCGCCACATCGCTCTCCCGGATGGCGCGCTCCTGAAGGATTCCGATGGTGGCCACGTCGACCAGCGCCTGCACCGTGACGCCATCCTGCTCGCCCAGGCCGCCGAGTCGATCCCAGAACAAGTTGAGGGAGCCAATTGTCGTCGCCCGCAACCGCAGCGGGACGGCCCGCATGGACGCGAAGCCCTGCTCGAGGGCCCCGGCGCGGAACCTCGGCCATTTGGGTCCGACGGCGTCGATGTCCGGGACCGAAACGACGCTGCCGCTCGTGAAGCATTCAACGCAAGGTCCGCTACCGGAGCGAAGCTGCAGGATTTCAACGAGACGACTGCGTTCATTCGTCGAGGCAACCACCTCGAGTTCGCCGTCGCCGGCCGAAAGGATAATGCCGGCTGCGGAGGCCTCGAACAGAAGCGCGCACTTCTCGACAAGAGTGTGTAAGAGGTCAACGATGTCAAAGCCGACAACGAGCGTGTCGGCGAGAGTAACGAAGGTCTCGACCAGCTGACCTTCCCGTGTCTGCGTCACCATGTTTTCCATCGTACGACTCGTTCAAATGGGGGGAGAAATCCAATCGCCGTGCCACGATGTCCGCCGCGGCCTCCCGCACCGTGAGGCCGTGCGAAAACGCGTAGCCGTGGATGACCAGGAGCGCGTCGACGGCCGACAGTCGGAGCTGCGCCAGCACCATCCCGGTCGCCTGGTGCACCACGCGCCGGGAATACCCGTCATCACCCTCGACGTCGGGCTTCACGGTCTGGGAGGCCAGGGCTCGGCGCAGCACCTGCACCGCGGCGATGGTCGACAGAGCAACCGCATCCAGGATCTGCGGCTCGGTGAGACCCCCCGGGTTTCCCCGAGTACAGATCGACCGCTCCGATGTCCAGCGAACCGATCGCCAGCGGGAAGGCGTACAGGGCGCCTACTTTAACGTCACCGAGCGCCTCCACGAAGACTGGCCAAGCCGGATGCGCGGATCCCTTGACGTCGTTCGTGAGCACCGGGCGGCGCATCCTCAGGGCATCCCAACAGGGTCCTTCGCCCAGGTCGAACTGCAGTTCATCGATCCGCGCAGCTCGGGTGTCGCTCGCGCACACCGTCTCTGTTCCAAATGGGCCGCCTAGCGTCGAAATCGCGGCACCGGAGATGGGCAGTGCGCGCATGAAGGGACGACACAGGCTCGTCCGCTGTTCATGCGCCGTTGACAGCTCCGCGACCGCAGCCCCGAAGGCCGCCCGATCAGGCATGGTCACGATGTAGGCGAGCCAGGCGAACGTGTCGGGTTGTCATCATGACCTCAGGATCATCCCGCTCCGCGGCGGACCGACCGGCTTTCCTCGTGGGTGCGGCCCCCCGGCCGCCTGACCTCAGCGTATCGCCAGTAGGGCAAATGCGTACCGGCATCTGGGCCGGTAGAACAAGCTTACAAGCTCGCGACATGCCGCCTCACCGGCGACTCCGTGCTCTGGCGGCGCCGCTGGGGCATGAAGCCAGGACCGTTAGCCGCCCAGCACCGGGCCACTCACGCGGCCGTCATGAGGGGTGTGAAGTGAAGGCAAGGATGTCGGACGAGGCGTCGCGGAGCACCTCGAACTGTAAGCCTTCGGTACGACGGGGCCGCGCGAATGGCCGCCCTTCACCGGACCGATTGACAAGGACGGGGCATTCCCGACGTACGTGACCGTGCCGGGATCAGCCGAACTCTTCGCGACTCGACGGGCCGTCAAAGTCGAGGGGACGATCGATGGCCATTCTTTCGCCGCAACACTCATGCCATTGGTCTGATCAACTCGAGAACGGAATTTTCGGGGCCATTGACGTAGAGCGAGCGGGCATTCCACGATGGCGAGCATTCGAACTCGTCCGATTCGGAAGTAACCAGAAGGTCGGCCCGCTGCTGTATCCATTCCTTCGCTTCGGCGAACTTGTTGGTAGGGACCGAGACCGCAAAGTGGTGGCCACCTTCAATGGCGGCTGTCTCCACGAGTTCGACCCGTGTCGTCCCAATCGTCACAACCGCCGCGTCTGGCTCTCTCTCAATGCCGAGGCCGAGAACGCGCTCGTAGAACTCTGCGGCTTCGCTGAAAGAAATTCTGGTGGAGCCGCAGGATCACGGGCAAGTGGGAGTCGCTCGGCGGCCGAAGCTCGAGCCGCGGAGTCCGCAGAACCGTGTCCGAGGTTGATGGCGCCATCCGATCAGTCTCGAGAGGCGTCCCGGGAGGTCTCGGGCCTGGCTCCCCGTCAGGTAGCCATACCGTCGTCATCGAACCGATGCCGATGTGATCAGGGATTTATATGGTGGGCCCTACCGGGCTCGAACCGATGACATCCACGGTGTAAACGTGGCGCTCTACCAACTGAGCTAAAGGCCCCTGCTGTGCGGCGCTCGCGCGGCGACTCAGGATGTTCCCATCATACTGACACTCGCGGGCGAGTCGGAATCGAGCTGGCCCGGCGTGCGGCTGCGCGCCATACACTGACCGAATGACCCAAGGACCGCCCACCTGGCACACCAAACACCAGCAGGGACTCAGCCGCGGCGCCCGTGCCGCCGACATCATGCGCAACGGCATGGGCAGCTGGCCGTTCGTCGGCAGCTTCCTGGCGATCATGGGCGTCTGGGCGATCCTGAACACCTTCGGCCTCAGCCGAAACCTGCACTGGGACTCGTACCCGTTCATCCTGCTGAACCTGTTCCTCAGCATGCTGGCGGGGTTGCAGGGAGCGATCCTGCTTATCGCTGCCAAACGACAGGACGGGATCGCGGCAGCCCTCGCCCAGCACGACTACGAAACGAACCTCGCCGCAAAGGCCGACATCGATCTCCTGATGACCATCAACAAGCACCAGGTGCAGATGATCACCGAACTGCGCACGCTCGTTGTAGCCCTGCACGGCGGAGTCCTGGCCTCCCCCGGAACTGACGACCGCAGCGGCGGCTAGGCCGGCTGGAGCTCCTCGAGTGCGGCCCGGTACGCGCCCAGGGAACGGGGTTCGCCCGGCGCGGTGATGAAGCTGGCACGGATGATGCCGCCGTGGTCGATCAGGAACGTCGCGCGATTCGAGAAACCCTTCTCCTCGAGGAAGACGCCGTATTCCTTGGCGACCGAGCCGTGCGGCCAGAAGTCGGCGACGAGGCTGAAGGTGTACCCCTCCTGGTCGCCCCAGGCGCGGAGGGTGTGCCGGGAGTCCACCGAGATGCCGATCAACTCGACCCCCGCGTCGGCGAAGAGCGAGAGATTGTCACGCAGTTCGCACAACTCCCCGCTGCAGATGCCGGAGAACGCGAGCGGGAAAAAGACCAGCGCGACCGACTTCTCCCCCCGGTACTGGCTGAGCTGGATCCGCTCGCCGAACTGGTTGACGAGCTCGAAATCGGGTGCCTGGGTGTCATTCTCCAGAGCCATAGTGCGCTTCCTTTCCGTACCGCCAACGGAGGCGGCTGAACACGGGGACAAAGCATAGCCCTGCCGGATGCGGGATCCAACCGCGCGGAGCACGACGGGGCCGCCGCCCATCATTCCCGCCCGCGCACCTCAACTAGGATTAGTAGGCTGGCGTGGTGCTCATGGCGCTGACCCGAGCCCCTTGGCTTCCGGCTCCCCAATTCGGGCACAATCTGCCCACCAGAGAAAGGTCGAGTGTGACTGTCAACGACCAGGACCCGTATTCCATGGATAAGTCTGACGCGAACCCGGAGGAAACGGCCGAATGGTCCGAATCCCTGGATGCGCTCGTCGCGGCCCAGGGACACGGCCGCGGCCGGGAAATCATGCTCAGCCTGCTGAAGCGCTCCAAGGAACTCCACCTGGGTGTGCCGATGGTTCCCACCACCGACTACATCAACACCATCGCCGCGGAGAACGAACCTGAGTTCCCCGGCGACGAAGACATCGAACGCCGCTACCGCGCCTGGATCCGCTGGAACGCGGCCATTCTCGTGCACCGCGCGCAGCGCCCCGGCATCGCCGTCGGTGGCCACATCGCCACCTACGCGTCGTCCGCCGCCCTCTACGAGGTTGGCTACAACCACTTCTTCCGCGGCCAGGACCACCCGGGCGGCGGCGACCAGATCTTCGTCCAGGGCCACGCCTCCCCCGGCACCTACGCCCGCGCCTTCCTCGAGGGCCGTCTGACCACCGACCAGCTCGACGGCTTCCGCCAGGAGAAGTCGCACGCCCCCAACGGCATCTCCTCCTACCCGCACCCGCGGCTGATGCCCGAGTTCTGGCAGTTCCCCACCGTGTCGATGGGCCTCGGCCCGATCAACGCGATCTACCAGGCGCAGCTGAACCGGTACCTCACCAACCGCGGCATCAAGGATGCGAGCGACCAGCAGGTCTGGGCGTTCCTCGGCGACGGCGAAATGGACGAGGTCGAGAGCCGCGGCCAGCTCCAGGTTGCAGCCAACGAAGGCCTCGACAACCTCAACTTCATCGTCAACTGCAACCTCCAGCGCCTCGACGGACCCGTCCGCGGCAACGGCAAGATC
>DHJB01000074.1:5561-30551 GCA_002404115.1 Microbacteriaceae bacterium UBA4731 | reverse complement strand
GCAAGATCATCCAGGAGCTCGAGAGCTTCTTCCGCGGTGCCGGCTGGAACGTCATCAAGGTGGTCTGGGGCCGCGAATGGGACGACCTGCTCGCCCGCGACACCGACGGTGCACTGCTCAACCTGATGAACGTCACGCCCGACGGCGACTACCAGACCTACAAGGCCGAAAGCGGCGCCTATGTCCGGGAGAACTTCTTCGGCCGTGACCCGCGCGCGCTCAAGCTCATCGAGAACTACACCGACGACGAGGTCTGGAACCTCAAGCGCGGCGGCCACGACTACCGCAAGGTGTACGCGGCGTTCAAGGCGGCATCCGAGCACAAGGGCCAGCCCACCGTCATCCTGGCGAAGACGGTCAAGGGCTACGGCCTCGGACCGAGCTTCGAGGGCCGCAACGCGACCCACCAGATGAAGAAGATGACGCTCGACAACCTCAAGACCTTCCGCGACAGCATGCACGTGCCGATCACGGATGCCCAGCTCGAGGAGAACCCGTATCTGCCGCCGTACTACACCCCCGGCGACCAGGACGAGGCGATCCAGTACCTGCACGAACGCCGCCGCGCGCTCGGCGGTTACCTGCCGGAGCGACGCAGCAAGTACACGCAGGTCAACCTGCCGGACGACGCCACCTACGCGATCTCGAAGAAGGGATCCGGCACGCAGGAGATCGCCACCACAATGGCTTTCGTTCGCCTGCTCAAGGACCTGCTCCGCGCGAAGGACTTCGGCAACCGGATCGTGCCGATCATCCCCGACGAGGCCCGCACGTTCGGCATCGACGCGTTCTTCCCGAACGCGAAGATCTACAACCCGAACGGCCAGCACTACACCGCGGTGGACCACGCCCAGCTGCTCGCCTACAAGGAGAGCCCGCAGGGACAGATCCTGCACGTCGGCATCAACGAGGCCGGCGCGCTGGCCGCGTTCACCAACGTCGGCACGTCGTACTCCACCCAGGGTGAAGCCCTGATCCCGATCTACGTCTTCTACTCGATGTTCGGATTCCAGCGCACCGGCGACGCCATGTGGGCCGCGGGCGACCAGATGACCCGTGGCTTCATGATCGGCGCCACCGCCGGGCGCACGACGCTCACCGGCGAGGGCCTGCAGCACGCGGACGGCCACTCGCCGCTGCTGGCTTCCACGAACCCCGCCGTGGTGTCCTATGACCCCGCGTACGGCTATGAGATCGGCCACATCGTGCGCTCGGGCCTCGAGCGCATGTACGGCGGAACCCACGCAGCCCCGAACGTCATGTACTACGTCACCGTGTACAACGAGCCGTACGTGCAGCCCGCCGAACCGGCCGATGTCGACGTCGACGGCATCGTGCGCGGCATCCACCGCCTGAGGAAATCCACGCTCACCGGTCCCAAGGCGCAGCTTCTGGCGTCCGGCGTCGCCGTGTCCTGGGCGCTGGAAGCCCAGACGCTGCTGGCCGAGGACTGGGGCGTGTCTGCGGATGTCTGGTCGGTCACCTCGTGGGCCGAACTGCGCCGCGACGGTCTCGCCGCCGAGGAGCACAACTTCCTCAACCCGGATGCCGAGCCCCGCACGCCCTATGTCACGACGAAGCTCGCCGGCGCAGAGGGCCCGTTCGTTGCCGTCACCGACTTCATGCACGCCGTGCCGGACCAGATTCGCCAGTTCGTTCCCGGCGACTTTGCGACGCTCGGCGCCGACGACTTCGGTTTCTCCGACACCCGCCCCGCGGCGCGTCGCTTCTTCAAGATCGACGGACCGTCGATGGTGGTGCGAACCCTCGAACAGCTCGCCCGCCGCGGCGTCGTCGACCGCAGCTTCGTCGGCCAGGCGATCGCGAAGTACCGCCTGCACGACGTGAATGCGGGCACCACCGGCTCTGCCGGGGGCGAGAGCTAACCTCCCCGTGGCACCGGCGCCCAAGACGAAAGAACAGACGCTCACCTGGCTTCGAACGATATCCGGTGAGTTGTCCACAGCGACGCTCAAGCGTCTCGAGGACACGCTGCCCTGGTACGGCGACATGCCGCCAGGGCGGCGGTCCGCCGTGGGCCTCGTCGCGCAGGCCGGCATCACCTCGTTCATCTCCTGGTTCGAGGATCCTCGGTCGACGCCGTGGATCGCGGCGGATGTCTTCGGCGCCGCGCCGCGCGAGCTGCTGCGCTCGATCAGCCTGCAGCAGACGCTCCAGCTGATCCGGGTCACCGTCGAGGTGGTCGAGGAGCGCGTCAAGGACGGCAGCGAACTCCTCCGTGAGGCCATCCTGCTGTACTCGCGGGAAATCGCGTTCGGTGCGGCGGATGTCTATGCCAGGGCGGCAGAGGCCCGCGGGCTCTGGGACGTTCGGCTCGAGGCCCTCGTGGTCGACTCGATCCTCAGCGGCGAGTACGACGACGAACTGCCCAGCCGGATCGCCGCGCTGGGCTGGCACGGACACGGCGAGGTCTGCGTCCTCGTCGGCACCACCCCCAAGATGCTCGACGTAGACCAGCTGCGCCGCTCGGCCAGGCACATGACCGCCGACGTGCTGATCGGGGTCCAGGGAAACCGGCTGGTGCTCGTCATCGGCCGCGCCCACCCGACGGCCGTCGACGCCGACGACGCGATCGGGACCGCCGCCGCGCTGACCTTCATGGAGATCGCCGTCCAACTCGAGCCGAGCTTCGGGCCGGGCCACCTGGTTCTCGGCCACGAAGTGCCCAACCTCGTCGACGCGTCGAAGAGTGCGAAGGCCGCCCTGGCCGGTTTCGCCGTCGCCCGTTCCTGGCGCAACGCCCCGAGGCCCGTCCAGGCCGACGATCTCCTGCCCGAACGTGCCCTCGCCGGCGACCCGCTCGCCCGTGCAACGCTCATCCACCGCATCTACCGTCCGCTGCAGGCCCACTCGACCGAGCTGCTCGCCACGCTCTGGTGCTACCTCGACAACGGCCGGTCGCTTGAGGCGACGGCGCGCGAGCTGTTCGTGCACCCCAACACGGTGCGCTACCGGCTCAAGCGGGTGTCAGAGGTCATCGGCTATGACGCGACCGGGGCCAGGGAGGCCCTGATCCTGCAGGCCGCCCTCATTATCGGGTCGATCAGTGACCACGACGGTTCGACCCGTCGCCGCTGAGCGGGGCCCGTTGCGAGCCGAATGTGCTGCAATCGACAAACGATTCTCGAATACTTGGTGCGACATCAACACTCGACCCCGAAGTGAGCTTGGGAGACTAGACAAATGATCGTCGTCGTCTGCCCTGGTCAGGGCTCCCAAACCCCCGGGTTCCTCGAACCGTGGCTGACCCTGCCCGGCTTCGCGGACGAGCTGCGGGGCATCTCGGATGCCGTCGGGATCGACCTCGTCGCCCACGGCACAACGAGTGACGCCGACACCATCCGCGACACTGCCGTCGCCCAGCCCCTGATCGTGGCGGCCGGGCTCCTCACCCTGAAGGCCCTGCTGGCCGACGGGCGCCGCGAGAAAATCGCCGGCATCGCCGGGCACTCCGTTGGCGAACTCACCGCCGCCGCCGGAGCCGGCATCCTGAGCAATGCCGACGCCGTGCGCTTCGTGCGTGAGCGCGGCACAGCCATGGCGGAGGCCGCAGCCCTCGTGCCAACGGGCATGAGCGCCGTCCTCGGCGGCGACGAAGCCGAGTTGCTCGCACGCCTCGCCGAGCTGGGCCTCGAACCCGCGAACTTCAATGGCGGCGGCCAGATCGTCGTGGCAGGCGCGCTAGACGCCCTCGCCGCCCTCGCCGACAACCCGCCGACCCGGGCCAGGGTCATTCCGCTCCAGGTCGCCGGCGCCTTCCACACCCGGTACATGCGGCCGGCCGCCCTGCACCTCGCGGGCGTCGCGGCCGGGCTCAGGCCGAACGATCCCACCCTGCCGATCTGGACCAATAACGACGGCAGCCGGGTGTCCAGCGGCGCCCGATTCGTCGAGCTTTTGGTCGGACAGGTCTCCTCGCCGGTACGGTGGGACTTGTGCATGCAGTCCTTCCAGGACGCCGGCGTCACCGGAATCATCGAGGTGGCCCCGGCCGGCGCCCTCGTCGGACTCGCGAAGCGCGCACTGAAAGGCGTCCCGAGTGTCGCCATCAAGACGCCGGACGACCTGCCCGCCGCGTTTGACCTGATCGACCAGCAGTCGTGAGTCGGACCGAGAAACGGACCAAGAGAGACGTATGACCAAGCCAACACTCCAGCAGTCGCACGGCCCGCAGTACACACGCATCCTGTCGGTCGGCGCAGCCCGCGGCGACCTCATCGTGCCCAACGACGAACTGGTCGGTCCGATCGATTCCTCCGACGAGTGGATCCAGCAGCGCACCGGCATCATCACGCGCACGAGGGCCAGCCAGGATGTCCTGGCCGTTGACCTGGCGACGGATGCCGCCCGTGAAGCGATCGAGCGCAGCGGTCTCGACCCGCACCTTATCGATGCCGTCATCGTCGCCACGATCAGCAACACGCAGCAGACGCCGTCGATGGCCGCCGTGGTCGCCGACCGGGTCGGTACGACTCCGGCCGCGGCCTACGACGTCAACGCGGCGTGCGCCGGCTATTCCTACGCCATCGCGCAGGCCGACGCGCTGATCCGGGCCGGGGCGGCCCACTACGCGCTCGTCATCGGCGCGGAGAAGCTCTCCGACATCGTCGATCCGACCGACCGCAGCATCTCGTTCCTGCTCGGCGACGGCGCAGGCGCCGTCGTCATCGGCCCGAGCGAGTACCCGGGGATCTCCCCCACCGTGTGGGGATCCGACGGGTCCAAGGCAGACGCCGTGGGCATGAACCACACGCTGCAGGAGTACCGCCGGGGCGAAGCACCCTGGCCGACCCTGCGCCAGGAGGGCCAGACGGTCTTCCGTTGGGCGGTCTGGGACATGGCAAAGGTGGCCAAGAAGGCCCTCGCCGCCGCCGGGATCACGAGCGACCAGCTCGCCGCGTTCATCCCCCACCAGGCGAACATGCGCATCATCGACGAATTCGCCAAGCAGCTGAAGCTCCCTGAGTCGGTCGTGATCGCCCGCGACATCGCCACGACGGGCAACACCTCCGCCGCCTCGATCCCCCTCGCCACCCACCGCCTGCTCGAAGAACATCCTGAGCTCAGCGGCGGTCTCGCGCTCCAGATCGGCTTCGGCGCCGGTCTGGTCTACGGCGCGCAGGTCGTCGTTCTGCCTTAAGTTTCCCGCTGTCCCTCTAAACTGAGTCTCGGTCAACCGAGACACCCCCCAAGGAGAAAACAACATGGCATTGTCCACCGAAGAAGTTCTTGCCGGCCTGGCCGAGCTCATCAACGACGAGACGGGCATCGCAGCCGACACGGTCGAGCTGGACAAGTCGTTCACCGACGACCTGGACATCGATTCCATCTCGATGATGACCATCGTCGTCAACGCAGAAGAAAAGTTCGACGTCAAGATCCCCGACGAAGAGGTCAAAAACCTCAAGACCGTCGGCAACGCCGTCTCGTTCATTGTTAAGGCCCAGGTCTAGCACCCGCGCCGTGAACAGGCCGACCGGCATCCGCTGGCCGGCCTGTTCGTCTTGATCCACCCAGTTCGGGTTCCGGACCTCGCTTGTCCACGTTCCATGGAGAATTGACTCATGACCAAGAAGATCGTTATCACCGGCATCGGTGCGACCTCCCCGATCGGTGGCACCGCCTCCGACAGCTGGGCGGCCCTGCTCGCCGGTGAATCCGGCGCACGCACGCTGGACTACCCCTGGGTGGCCGAAACCCAGCTTCCGGTGACCTTTGCCGCGCAGGCCAGGGTGCACCCGAGCGAGGTTCTCGCCCGCCACGAGATCAAGCGTCTCGACCCGTCCAGCCAGTTCGCCCTGATCGCCGGCCGTGAGGCCTGGGCGGATGCCGGCTCCCCGGAGGTCGAGCCGGAGCGCCTGGCCGTGGACTGGTCCACCGGGATCGGCGGCGTGTGGACGCTGTTGGATGCCTGGGACACCCTGCGCGAGCGCGGTCCCCGCCGCGTCCTGCCGATGACCGTGCCCATGCTCATGCCCAACGGCCCGGGAGCGGCGATCGGCATGGACCTGCACGCCCGCGCCGGCATCCGCACGGTCGTGTCCGCCTGCGCCTCGAGCACCGAGGCCCTGGTCAACGCCTACGAACGCCTGCAGGCCGGCCTTGCCGACATCATCATCGCCGGCGGTTCAGAGGCAGCGATCCACCCCCTGCCAATCGCCGCGTTCGCGTCGATGCAGGCGCTGTCCAAGCGCAACGACGACCCGGCGACGGCGTCACGCCCCTATGACATCTCCCGCGACGGGTTCGTGCTCGCCGAAGGCGCCGCAGCCCTCGTCGTCGAAACCGAGGAGCACGCTAGGGCCCGCGGCGCCCACATCTACGCCGAGCTCCTCGGCGGCGCGATCACCAGCGACGCGTACCACATCACCGCCCCCGACCCAGAGGGTTCGGCGGCCGCCCGCGCCATGATCAGCGCGATCCGCAACGCGGGCGCCGACCTCAGCGACGTCGCATTCATCAACGCGCACGCCACGAGCACGCCGGTCGGCGACATTGCCGAATACAACGCCCTGCGTCGCGTGTTCGGTGACCTGCTCGACGGCATCCCGGTGTCCGCGACGAAGGCCTCCACCGGCCACCTCCTCGGTGGCGCCGGCGCGATCGAGGCGCTGTTCACCGTGAAGGCCCTCGCCGACCGTGTGGCCCCGCCGACGATCAACCTCACCGAGCAGGACCCGAGCATCCCGCTCGACGTCGTCACCTCGCCCCGCCCGCTGCCCGCGGGCGAGCTGCTCGCGATCAGCAACTCCTTCGGCTTCGGCGGCCACAACGCCGTCGTCGCGTTCCGCAGCGTCTAAGGATCCGCCACTCCCCGCGAGTGAGCAGTTTCGGCGCCAAACCCCACCCGGGAACCGTCAAAACTGCTCACTCGCGGGATGGGGGCTTAGAAACTTAAGAGGAAAGACCCCGACCGGGGAAACCCGGCCGGGGTCATTTCTTGGGTGCGATCCGAGACGTTTCGTCTGCGCGTCGCCGGGAAGACTCTCCGGCCAGCGCGCCTCACGCCACGAGTCGATATCGCACGTTCAGGGGATCAGCCGACCTTGTGCAGCCAGATGACGGAGTTGAAATCGCTGGCGTGACGGAACGGTTCCAGTTCGTCGTCCCAGGCCTGCCCGAGCGCGAGCCGCAGTTCCCGGTGCAGCTCGAGCGCGTTCGCGCCGGCCACCTCGATGGCGTAGCGCACGCGGTCCTCCGGGATCACGACGTTGCCGACGGTGTCGGTCTGCGCGTAGAAGATCCCGAGATCAGGCGTGTGCAGCCAGCGGCCGCCGTCGGTGCCGAGGCCGGCATCCTCCGTCACCTCGAACCGCAGGTGTTCCCAGCCACGCAGGGCCGACGCGAGGGCAGCGCCAGTGCCCTGGGCGCCCTCCCAGTAATGCTCTGCCCGCTGTGAACCCTTGAGCACGGGCTGGTCGGCCCAGTCGAAGTTCACCGCTTCGCCAAGGGCTCTCCCAGCCGCCCACTCGACGTGCGGGCAGAGTGCACGAGGCGAGGAGTGCACATAGAGCACTCCTCGCGCAGTCGGTGCCTGCCGTGCTTGTGTTACCGCCATCGTTTTTCTCCGTTCCTCTGAGGTGCGTCTTCCCCAACGACCTCTGAACGGCTCTAACTGTGACGGCACCGGCTACGGCTGCGTTACAACGTATGAAATTGGACGACATTGCTGTCGCTAACTGAGATTATGCCCCACCCAGTGACGAAATCACAACACTGTGATTACGCAGGTGCGTCCCTGCCGCCCCCGGCCGCGCCTAATGCAGCGGGAGGCCGGTCCTGGACAGCACATGGCGCTCGCCGGCCTCGACCGCAATCCCCAGGCGATTCTGTGCCGGCGGAAGCGGGCAGTTGAAGTTGTAGCTGAACGCGCACGGCGGCAGGTAGGCCCGATTGAAGTCCAGGGTGATGGCGCCGTCGGCGCCCGGCTGCACCCGCAGGAAACGCCCGACGCTGTAGGTTGAGTCTCCGTTTGTGGCGTCGCCGAACACGAGCAGCAGGCTGCCGCCGTCCTGGAAGGCCGCGAGCCCGTAGTCGACTCCGTCCCTGCTGAAGGCGATCTCGCCCGGCAGGGCCTTCTGCCGGGTTCTTCCCTCGTCCTTGAGGTGCGCGATGCTCACCTCTCCGCCGCCAGCGATGGGTGTGAACGTGGCCTCGACGACCCAGTCGGGGTTGTACGGGAACGCCTCGATCGAGCCGAATTCACGGATGGCGTCGGAATCGGCATCCCACACCCGCAGGGCGTATGCGCCGTCCTCGCCGGCGATCACGGTGCCGGTGACGGTGTCACTGAACCGGATACGGGACGGCGCGATCGAGTCCGTCCCGGCGACGATGACCGAACCGTCGACGCGCTCGTCGTCGACGAACACGTTGTTGGACGCCGCGGCCGTCAGCCTCAGGCCGGAGACCCCGGCGGGCAGGGGCGACCAGACCCCCGGAACACCCCAGACCGGCTGGCCGAGGGCCGGATCGCCGGTGATCCATTGCGTGTTCACGAGGGCGAGGTCGCCCTGGGGTGCGACGACTGCGCGTTGGCGACGCGCGTGGAATGCCGCGAGGTCGGCTTTGGCCGCCGCCCGGGCGGCGTCGGCGGGCTTCTCGTCGGTCAGCTCGGTCATCGTTCCATCCTCAATCACTGGAGACAGCGTCCCGGTCGGCAGCGTCCCTGAAGACAACGGACTCCCGCCCGACTTTATTGCCTGGGCCTGCTATTTCGCCTCGGCGTAGTTGTCGACCGTGGCCGCGGTCAGGAGGAAGTCGACCGGGAAGTCGCCGAACAGGAGCCGGCCGGCCGTCGCCGCGGCACGGGTGACGATCTGCTCGACCTCCGCCGCCAACGAGGCCGGCGTGTGCACGACGACTTCGTCGTGGAGGAAGAAGACCAGGTGCGGTGCCGCCCGGAAGGCCGCCGAACGGCGGGGATCCGCGGCATCCGCGTCGGCCAGGGACCAGAGCTCGCGTCGGATCTCGGCCATCCAGCAGAGCGCCCACTCCGCCGCGCTGCCCTGCACGATGAAATTGCGGGTAAACCGACCCCAGTCGCGGGCCTGGCTGCGCGCCCGGCTCTCGTCGGTCGCGGAGGCCGCCGGATGGTATGCCTGCGCCTGGGTGGCCTGCCAGGTCTCCCCCGGGCGGGGCGATGAGCGGCCGAGCCGGGTAGAGACGATGTCGCCGCGTTCGCCCGCGCGTGCGGCGGTCTCGGTCAGGCCCAGGGCGCGCGGGTAGGCCCGGGCGAGCTTGGGCAGGAGGCGGCCGCTCTCCCCCGTCGTCGCGCCGTACATGGCGCCGAGCATGGCCACCTTGGCCTGGTCGCGGGTTTCGACGACGCCGCTGGCGACGATGCCGGCGTAGAGGTCGGTATCGCGGCCGGCCGTGGCCATTGCCGTGTCAGCGGAAAGGGCGGCGAGGATGCGCGGCTCCAGCTGGGCGGCATCCGCCACCACGAGCTTCCAGCCTTCGTCGGCGACGACGGCGCCGCGCACCTGTTTCGGCAGTTGCAACGCTCCCCCGCCGCGCGTCGCCCAGCGCCCGGTCACCACGCCGCCTGGCACGTAGTCGGGGTGGAAGCGGCCGTCGACGATCCAGGTGTCCATCCAGTACCAGCCGTTCGCGCTCAACAGTCGGTACAGCTTCTTGTACTCGAGGAGCGGCTCGATCACCGGATGCTCGAGCTTCTTCAGCTCCCAGGCCCGCGTCGACGTGGCCGACAGTCCGGCCCTGTGCAGCGCCTTAAGCAGTTCCGGCTGCGAATCAATGTTGACCACGGCATCGCCGAGCTCGGTGCGGATTCGCGCGGCGAGCCGTTCGAGCAGTTCCGGCCGGGCGCCGTGGGCGACGCGCGGCCCGAGGGCGTCGCGCAGCAGCCGATCGTGGATGTCGGTGCGCCACGGGAGTCCGGCGGCGTGCATCTCGGCCGCGATGAGGGCACCGACCGATTCTGCGGCGAGCAGGAGCCGGAGTCTGCCGGGCTCGGGGCAGGATGCCACCGCGTCGAGTTGGCGCCGGAACTCCGCCGGGCCGTCGTCGTCGGCCGGTTCGTCGTCGAAGGCAAGGTCGAAGAGAGTGGTACCGGGCTGGGCCGCTTCGGGCTCGAGCGCCGGCGCGCTGTCCCAGCGGTTCGGGGCGGCCGTGGCGAGTTCGCTGGTTGCGGTCAGCGCTGAGTTGCGCAGGATCGCATGGCAGAGCCTCAGGTCGTGGCAGCGTTGCACCCGGATGCCGGAGGCGAGCAGCAGCGGCGACCAGCGCGACGTGTCATCCCACACCCAGCGCGGCCGGCCCGGCTCGCGGGCGAGCGCGAAGTCACCGAATTCCGCCGGGGAGAGCCGTCGCACCCGCTCGATCTCGGCGCCGGCGGAATCGAGGGCGGAGACGAGGATCTCGCCGTTGCCCGTTCGACTCGCCAGAAGGTACACACTGCCATTCTGCCGTGCGGGTGGGCAGGTCAGGACTCCGACCAGGCCTGGCGCAGCAGTTCGATGGTTTCGTCGTCCGAGAGCTGGTGGAAGTCGTCGTAGAACGGCCCGATCGCCCAGAACTGCGACGGCGCGTGCAGCACGACGTAATCGTCGGCTTCCAGCCGCATCTCCGCGATCGAGTCCGCGGGGGCTACCGGCACCGCGAGCACGGTTCTCGCGGCCCCCTGACGTTTCACGGCGGCCAGCGCGGCCTTGGCCGTCGCTCCGGTCGCCAAACCGTCGTCGACGATGACCGCGACCCGGCCGAGCGGGCTCACCCGCGGACGGTCACCCAGGTACCGCACGCGTCGACGCTCGATCTCGGCCAACTCGCGGCGACGAGCGCGTTCGAGGCCGGCCGCGTCGCTTCCCGTCGCCGCGTAGACGTCTTCGTTGATGATCGTCTGGGCATCCTCGCCGTTCACGACGGCGCCGAGGGCGACCTCCGGCCATCCGGGCGCGCCGATCTTGCGCACGAGCACGAGGTCCAGGGGCGCGTGGAGGCGCTTGGCGACCTCAACCGCGACCGGCACTCCCCCGCGGGGCAGCGCGTACACCACCGGGTCCTTCAGATCCAGTGCAGCCAACCGCTCGGCGAGCTGGCGTCCGGCGTCGGTTCGATCCTGGAACATGCGTCCCTCCATCTGCAACGGAGGATAGACCCATCACCGGGCGGCGGCTACCCGGACTCCCTCGCGGGCTCGGAACGGCCGCCACGTGTCCAGGGCGATCGCAACGCCCACAACGAACACGGACAGCGACAGGGAAGCCGCCATATCCGTGAGCCAGTGATAGCCGAGATAGACCCGTGAGAAGGCCACGAGGCCAATGCCGACGACGGCGATCACGGCGCAGACGACCTCTCTCAGCACGCTCCACGCACGCGAACAGATGAGGAACCCGGTGACCACCAGGAAGTCGGACACGCCGAGCACGTGCCCGGACGGGAAGGAAGACGACGGGTCGAGGCCGAGCAGCATGAATTCGGCCGGCGGGCGGTGCCGACCGACGATCGGCGCAATTGTCAGGGCGAGGGACATGCCGAGGATCATCGCGAATGCGAGGACGAGCGCCCGCCACAGGTGCTTGGACCGCCAGGCCCAGAGGGCGGCGAAGATGGCCACGACAATCGGCATGCCGACCGGTCCGGACACTGTCGCGATGACGATCATGATGGCCGTGAGCGTCGCGGCGCGGTGATCGACCATCCAGGCGCGCACCGGCTCGTCGGCCAGGGCGAGCCCCTGGTGCCCGAGCACACCGCTGAGCACGGTGAAGAAGGCAACAGCGCCGAGGGCGACGAGCACCGCAGACGTGGCCAAAAGCGCGCGCCGCGAGGATTGTTCGGGAAGAGCATCCTCATGGAGGTAGCGACGGTCGCGTGTCGTCTGGGTCACCGTGAGCCGTTCTTTCGTTCGGGAAGTGACTAAGTCTGCCACTGGCGTCCTGCGCGCGCATCCCGCGCTGTACGCTCGCTGCAGCATCCGTCAATTCGTCACAGGAGGGGATCATGATCCGGGATCTGCGACCGAACGAGGTTTTCGTCTTCGGCTCGAATGCCGGCGGCCTGCACGCCGGCGGCGCCGCCCGATTCGCCCTGGAGAATTTCGGCGCCGTCTGGGGCCAGGGCCACGGGCTTCAGGGGCGCTCGTACGCGATTGACACGATGAGCGGACTTGCCGCGCTCCAGGGCGAGGTGAGCGTGTTCCTGGGGTTCGCGGCCGAACACCCGGAACTGCGCTTCCTCGTCACGGAGATCGGCTGTGGCATCGCCGGGTACACCCCGGCGGAGGTTGCCCCGCTGTTCACGGAGACCCCCGCCAATGTGGTGTTGCCCGAGAGCTTCGCCGAGATCGTCCGGCAGCGTCAGGATTAGTAGCCCCCGCCCGCCCCGCTGATCTTCGCTCCGGCAGGACTCACGGCCCACCAGATACCTGCGACGCCCTGCCCGTTCACGTCACCGGCGGCCGAGTCGCCCGCGTAGCGGTAGAGCGGCAGGCCGTTCAAGGTGACCTGCATTGTCCCGTCCGTCCGAGTGATCGTGCCGAGCTTCCCGGTAATTCCGTTCGCTTCGGGTGCGCCGGATGCCGCGGTGACGGCCGGCCACTGGGCGAGGCACTTGCCCTCGCAGGCGCTCTTCCCGGAGTTCGGTGTGTCCTTGTCGAAGACGTAGACCGTCATTCCCTTGCCGTCGACCACGATGTTTCCGAGCGAGCTGCTGGCGGTGGCCAGCGCGCCCGGGCCGGCCGTTGCCGGCTGGGACGTCGACGAGGGCGTGCCTCCAGACGAACCGTAGCCCGGCGCCCCGCCGGTTTGCGAACATCCGGCGAGCGCCGCCATGCTGAGCGCGGCGATCGAGATGCCGACGAGTATGTTCCTGTTCATCAACGGATCCTTTCCTCGGCCAAACGTTGTGTTCATTCCCACGTGCTATCCCCTCTCTAGAACACGAAATGCGCGCCGGAATCGTTCAGTTGACATATACCCCCATGGGGTATATTTTCGCTTCATGAGCGAAGCGACACTGGAGCATGCACACCCGGCGGTGCACCACGGGGGCGCGGGTCATGGCGACCATGCCGGGCAGTTCCGCCGGCTCTTCTGGCGGATGCTCGTTCTCGCCATTCCGGTCGTTGTCTTCAGCGACACGTTCGCGATGATCATCGGCTACCCGCTCCCCGACATACCCGGCCTCGCGTGGGTCTCTCCCGTGCTCGGCACGGTCATGTACGTCTGGGGCGGGCGCCCGTTCCTGACCGGCGCCGTCGGCGAGGTCCGGGCGCGCCGACCGGGAATGATGCTCCTCGTCGCACTTGCCATCACAGTCGGCTTTCTCTCCTCCTGGGGAGCGAGCCTGGGCATCCTGGACCACCAGCTCGCCTTCTGGTGGGAGCTGGCGCTGCTGATCGTGATCATGCTGCTCGGCCACTGGATCGAAATGCGCTCCCTCGCCCAGACGTCCACCGCCCTGGATTCCCTCGCCGCGCTCCTGCCCGATCAAGCCGAACGGGTGGAGGGTGCGGGCGTCGTGCTCGTCACTCCCGCGGAGCTCCGGGTCGGCGACGTCGTCGTGGTGCGACCGGGCGGGCGCGTCCCTGCCGACGGTGAGGTCGTCGAGGGCACGGCGGATGTCGACGAGTCCATGATCACCGGCGAGTCCAGGCCGGTCAGCCGCGGCCCCGGCTCCCCCGTGGTCGCCGGGACGGTGGCGACGGACACCGCCATACGGGTGCGCGTGGGTGCGATCGGAGAGGACACCGCCCTGGCGGGCATCCGACGCCTCGTGGAGCAGGCGCAGAACTCCAGCTCGCGGGCGCAGCGCCTCGCCGACAGGGCGGCAGGCTGGCTGTTCTGGTTCGCCCTCATCTCGGCGGCGCTCACCGCGACCGCGTGGACGCTGCTCGGGCGACGCGATGACGCCGTCATCAGCGCCATCACGGTGCTCGTGATCGCCTGCCCGCACGCTCTCGGCCTGGCGATCCCGCTCGTCGTGTCGATAGCCACGGAGCGCGCGGCCCGCGGCGGCGTCCTGATCACGGACCGACTGGCGTTGGAGAGCATGCGCACGGTCGACACAGTGCTCTTCGACAAGACCGGCACCCTGACCCAGGGGGAACCGGTCGTGACGCGCATCATCGCACAGGGCGATCTCTCGGAGGCCGAGGTGCTCGCGCTCGCCGCTGCGGCGGAGGTGGACAGCGAGCATCCGCTGGCCAGGGCGATCGTTGCCGCAGCGCACGAACGCGGCCTCACCGTGCCCACGGCCTCCGACTTCCGGGCCAGAGCGGCGATCGGCGTCACGGCGACGGTCGACGGACACTCGGTGAGCGTGGGCGGTCCTCGCCTGCTCGAGCACCACGGCCTGCAGCCGATCTCTGCGACGGGCGGGTGGACGGCAACCGGATCG
Source organism: Microbacteriaceae bacterium UBA4731 (assembly GCA_002404115.1). The sequence continues at coordinate 16,166 of DHJB01000074.1, read as the reverse complement.
ACGGCACTCCACGTCATGACGGATGGCCGGATCGTCGGCGCGGTGGGCCTGGCGGATGCCGTGCGGCCGGAATCCAGGGAGGCGATCGACGCCCTGCGCGCGCTCGGCGTGCCTGTGGTCATGATCACCGGCGATTCGCCGGAGGTCGCCCGTTCGATTGCCGCGGAGCTCGGCATCGAGCGTGTCTTCGCCGGGGTGCGCCCCGAAGACAAGTCGGCCAGGGTCGCGGAACTCCAGCGGGAGGGGCGCAGGGTCGCCATGGTCGGCGACGGCGTGAACGACGCCCCGGCGCTCGCGCAGGCCGACGTCGGCATTGCCATTGGCGCGGGAACGGATGTCGCCATCGCGTCTGCCGGGGTGGTCCTGGCCGGCGACGACCCGCGCTCCGTCCTCTCGGTGATCGAACTCTCCCGAGCCGGTTACCGCAAGATGAAGCAGAACCTGTGGTGGGCGGCGGGGTACAACCTTGTCTCCGTACCGCTGGCCGCCGGAGTGCTCGCGCCGATCGGCTTCGTGCTCCCCATGGCAGCCGGCGCACTGCTCATGTCCGCCTCTACCGTTGTCGTCGCCCTCAACGCCCAGCTCCTCCGCAGGCTCGACCTGCGTCCGGCCGCAAGTGCGGCGGCCGTGCTCGGCCCACGGGGTGGCTGATCACGGAGCGACCGGGCCGCATGGATGCGGCCCGGTCGACGGGTGCCACTGAGGATCCCGGTCAGTCGTCGTGCAGGGAGTCATGAATTCATCGCGGTCGTGAACAATCTCTGCACATCTTCGTGTGAAGCGAGGTCCAGGCGCCACACGCGCTATATGCCAAAACACACACACATACACTTGAAGAAGCTCGGTAGCCATCCCGTCAGCGGCATGACCTGTCGTTTCGCTCACACAGACAGGAGACCCGACGCTCATGATGGGTGGACACCACGCGATGACCGGCGCCGCCGCCTGGATCGCTGTCACAGCCACCGCGGGGCACGGCCTCGGGCTTTTCCCCGTCACCCCGGTCGGCACGGTTTCCGGGGCGCTCCTCTGCGCAGGGGCCGCCCTTCTCGCCGACGCCGACCACAACTCCGCCACCATCTCACAGTCGATTCCGGTGATAGGCAGGCTCGTGACCTCCGGCATCTCTCGTGCCTCCGGAGGGCATCGCCACGGCCTCCACAGCGTGCTCGCCCTCGTTTGCACGTGGTTCCTGGCCACCGGCTTCGGGTTCATTGTCTGGCAGCCGGCCTGGTGGCCGGAGCCGGTCAGCTTCGGCCCGGCCCTGATGAGCGCGGCCGCGATCGCGTTCGCCGTGCGAGCCCTTGGCCTGTCCAACGGGTCCTGGCCACTGGCCTGGCTCATCGGTTTCGGAGTGTCGGCCTTCATCGCTCTGTTCGCCCCCGAGCAGCAATCCTGGTTCGTCGTCTGTTTCACCCTGGGCTACGGCGTGCACCTGCTGGGCGATCTGCTGACCAAGGGAGGCCTGCCGCTCCTGTGGCCCTGGGTGCCGAAGCCGCCGAAATGGTGGAAGCGGATGCCCCTGTTGAACGAACTGTGGAGCCAGGGCGGCTACATGGCTGTGCCGATCCTCGGCAAAGCCGGGTCGTTGCGCGAGTGGATCCTGCTCATCCCGGTCACCGTCTACGTTTGCTATGGCGTGATCTTCGCTCTGCTCGGTACGGTCGGAGTGAACCTGCAATCCGTGGTGGCGATGGTCTGGGCGATGCATTAGCCCGGAGACTCTAACGCGTTTCCTGGCCCGCCCGCAGCGATGAAGCCTCGCCGTGCAGCAGGCCGGCACAGAGCATCTCGGCCAACAGCGTCAAGTGCGCGGGCGCCTGCCCGTCCGGCCCCTCCGGCTCTTCCCCAGCCGGCCCGGCCTGGGCATCCGCCGCCGGACGCGTGGTCAGGATCGCGGCCCAGGCCAGCGCGGCGGCGCGCAGCCGCTCCGTGGCCACCTGTACCCGCAAACTACCGGTGAGCACCTGCTCGATGGTCGCCTGCAGGGCCCGCCGGTGGGACGCGAGGTGTGATTTCACGGCGGGATGCGTGTGCTCCTCCCGCCAAACGATCACGCGCAGGACGTCAGAGGCCGCCCGCACCTGGAAGAGTTTCTCGCTCAGGTTGAGCAGCGACTTCACGGGATTGCCTGGCAGGATCAATGGCCCGGCGTCGATAGCGCCGCTACCAAGCCGTTCACTGACCAGGGAGGCCAGCAGGTCCTTCTTGGTCGGGAAGTAGTAGAACAGGAGCCCCTTGGGCACCCCTGCCGTCGCGGCGATGATGGATGTCGCGGTTGCATCGAATCCCCGCTCGGCGAAGAGCCGCTCGGCGGCATCGAGAATCCGGGTTCGAGCCTCGATCGCATCTTTCACGGATCCGGCCTTTCCGCTATGCCTATGGCACGCAGGATGTGGGTGCGGCATCGCAGCCCCCACACCACTGGTGTGCCTAGTGGGAGGCCCGGTGCTGATGGGTCCGCATCGCCGGCTGAACAGCCCACAAACCGACGACAACACCAATCACTCCGCAAATCCACGACGTCCACGCGACGCCAGCACTCGTGGAGTAGTTGCCCACCCAGGGAGAGATCACAAGCAACGCACCGATCACGGCCTGTACCCATTCCATGGCGACCAGACCGGGCATTGCCAGGTTCCATACTCCCGCGGCAGCGAGCAAGACACCCAAGGCAATCATCATTGGCATGGATGAACCGAACTGTGGTGTCCAGAGCGTAGACAGCGCCGCGTAAAGCCCGGCGGCGACCGCTACCCAGTCCTGCCATCGTGTCCATCTCTTCATCGACACCAACCTCCTTCGTGAGTTGGCTCCCGTTGTGGGGGTCGCTGTTCACTTTAGGATCGGTTGACCGAGCGGTCAAGGCCCCCGGGCGGCGCCGGCAATACCACTCACGAGCCTCCGCGCAAGCCCTTTGCGGAGACGGAGGGACGGGGCAAAAGTGGTGTCGTGATGAAGATTACGTATGCGGGTGAGTCCTTCCTGACGACCGACGCGGTCGCAGATGGCCTCCTCGACTTCGTCGCCGCCCTCGGAGAACGGCATGAGGCCGAGTCGGTGGCGATTCCAGCGATCACAAAGGACGGAAAGTCCGTTTTCGTTCGGTTGGTCGTCGGCCCGGCCAGCGAACTCATCAGTGTCCCGGTTGACTCGACGCTCGCGGAGCCCGACACCAGTGACTTCGTGTCCGAACTCCTGAAGCGCACCCAGGCCCTGTCCTCCCCCAGGCCCGTGGTCGACCCCGAATGGGGCCCTGCACAGGCGTACGGCTGGGACGAACTCGTCTGAGTCCAGAGGTGCTGAGTCCAGAGGTGCTGAGTGCTGAGGCGCTGAGTCCAAAATACCGAGTCTGAGAGAACGGAGTTCATAATGACGATGCCCATGAGTTCCCCCGGACTGTCCTTCGGGTTGACGGTCTTGCGGAGGATCCACCGCGGCGAACTCATCGCCGTGGCGGTCATCGGCATCCTGCTCGGAGCGATCGCGCTCATCTGGCCGGATGCCACCCTCCTCACGGTCGCGATCATCTTCGGCAGCTACCTCATCGTGTCGGGGATCTTCCGGATCACGGCCGCCTTCGTCGCGGAGCGCCTGAGCACCGGCCTCCGCTGGCTGACCGGCATCATGGGCCTGCTCGTCATCGTGGCCGGCATTATCTGCCTGGCCAACCCGTTCCAGTCCCTGGTCGTGCTTGCCTTCGTCATCGGAATCGGCTGGATCGCCGAAGGCATCGTCGACCTCATGGCCGGGGTTCAGGGCACGGTCACGCCGCGCTGGCTGGCGTTTGTCAGTGGCACAGTATCGATCCTCGCCGGAATCACGGTGTTCGTGCTGCCGGTGCTCGCGGTCGCCGCCTTCGTCACGATCGCGGCGGTCCTGCTCATCGCGGTGAGCATCACGACCCTGCTCACGCTGCCGCGTTCGCACACCACAGCCGCCCGCACCGCGTGACCCAGGATTACCGCTGTCAGGACAGGACGTCCTTCGTCACGAACCTGCCGTACGCGAGCGCGGCGAAGACGACCAGGTACCCGGCCTGCAGCAGGGCGTTGTCGCCGAACGAGGTCCATGACACGGGCTGGCGCAGCAGGTCTGCGAAGTCGAGCCAGTAGTGGCTGAACAGCCACGGATGCAGCCAGTCCAGCTGCGGCAGCGCGTCGAGCACCTGGGACACGACCGACAGGACAATGGTGGACGCCATGGCGCCCACCGGGACGTCGGTCACGGTCGAGAAGAACAGCCCGATCGCCGACAGCCCGAGCAGGGAGATGGTGACGTAGCCGGCCACGAGCAGCGAGCGCACCACCGATTCGTTCACGCCGATGGTGTCCCCGGAAAGGAGCGTCACCGGGCCGATCGGAAACAGCGCGGCGCCGATGGCCGCGCCCGATGCAATGACCACCACCGTGGCGGCCAGGCAGAACAATGCGGCGCCGGCGTATTTGACCGCGAGTAACCGCACCCGGCCGGCCGGGGCAACGAGCAGGTATCTCAGCGTGCCGAGGCTGGCCTCTCCGGCGATCGTGTCGCCGGCGACCACCCCAACGGTCAGCGGCAGGAACAACGGAATCGACACCACCAGTCCGGTGATGCCCACGAACAATCCGTTCTGCGTGACCCGGTCCAGGAAGGGCGGCCCCCGGCCCGGTTCCGGCGTCGCCGACGACAGCCGCACCGCGACCGCGATGAGGACCGGGATCGCGGCGAGCGCCAGCAGCATCGCCCACGTGCGCCGGCGGCGGAAGAGCACGGACAGCTCCGAAGCCAGCAGCGCCCACCCGACGGAGGGCCGTGGCCGGTCGACCACCATCTCACTGGGCAACTTCGAACCCCTCCCCGGTCAGTGCCACGAATCGGTCCTCGAGGCTGGCACCCTCGACCGCAAAGCCGCGCACGCGGACGCCCGCAGCGACCAGGGCCGCGACGATCTTCTCCGTCTCCTCGAAGTGATCGGGCAGCGGGACGCTGACCACGCCATCGCCGCGGTCTGCGGCGCCGGGCGACTCGGGCAGAAGACCGAGCTGGGCGAGCACCCGGCGAGCGCTGTCGGCATCCGGTGTCCTCACCCTGACCCGGGCCTGGCCGGCGCGGCGGAGTTCGTCGAGCGTCCCCTGCGCCACGAGGCTGCCGGCGCTCATCACGGCGGCATGCGTGCACATCTGCTCGACCTCGGCGAGGAGGTGGCTGGACACGAAGACCGTGGTGCCCTCCGCCGCCAGCGACCGCACCAGCCCGCGGACCTCCCTGGTGCCCTGCGGGTCCAGCCCGTTGGTCGGCTCGTCCAGCACCAGGAGCTCACGGGGCATCAGCAGGGCGTTGGCGATTCCCAGCCGCTGCTTCATGCCGAGCGAGTATGCGCGCACCTTCTTGCCGGCCGCGTGGGTGAGGCCAACCCGGTCCAGTGCCTCCGCCACGCGCGCGCTGCGGGTGCGCGAGGGACGGTACCGGTCGGCGCTGTCGAGGCGAACCAGGTTCGCCGTCGCCGACAGGAACGGGTAGAAGCCGGGACCCTCGACGAGAGCACCCACCAGCGGCAACACGTCCGGCGCGTGCCGGGGCATGTCCCGGCCCAGCACCCGGACCTCCCCGCTCGTGCCGGCCGCCAGCCCGAGCATGACCCGGATCGTGGTGGTCTTCCCCGAACCGTTCGGGCCGAGGAAGCCAAAGACGGCGCCGCGAGGAACGGCCAGGTCAATGCCGGCGACGGCCGCCTGGTGGCCGAACCGTTTGGTCAGCCCCCGGGTCTCGATCGCCAGTTCGGCGGGCGGGGAACCACCCGTCACTGACCGGCGGCTGCGGTCTGCAGCCGCTCGAGCGGAACCGACCCGGCGAACAGGCGGCCGTCATCGGTGAGGAGCACGTTCACCAGCGCGGTGGACAACAGTCGCCCACCGTCGACGGCGCTCGTCACCTGGGCGAAGATCTTCGAACTCGTCATCTCGGACGGCACGGCGTCTGCCGGGAGCTCAATCACCGCATCCCAGCCGGAACCCACCACCGTGGGCCGGAGTTTCGAGTGATCGCCGTGTTTCGAGTGGTCGCTGTGCTTGCAGTGGTCGCTGTGCTTGCAGTGGTCGCTGTGCGATCCGGCGTCGCCGAGTTTCTCGCGCATCTTCTCGCGCATCGAATTCATCTTCTCGCGCATGGAATCGAGCGATGGGAGCTTCTGTTCCGTGACCTTCGCGCCCGGCGGCGGTGAGAACTTGAACAGGCCGGCATCCGGCTTCTGCAGGGTCAGCGCGGTGAACGCGAGCCGGAATGCCGGCTCCTTCTGCCCACGTGCCTGAACGTCGACGCGGAGCGGCAGGCCGGTCTCCGAGTCGACGGCGATCGACACGGATCCCACGAGAGTGTGCGTGCTGCGCGGGGTGAGCACGAGGTCGTAGGCCGAGCGGCCCGCCACCTCGGCGTCGCGTGTCACGGTGACCTTGGTCCCGGGGTCGATCATGGTCAGGAAGCGGTGCGCCAGTTGCTCGGGCGTCTGTACGTCGCCCGGTTCCCTGGCGTCGCGGGGCATGGAAACGTCAGGGAGCGTCACGTGTGTCGCCGTGTTGTCCTTGGAGTTGTAGAGCCAGACGTCGTTACCGTGGCGCACAACGTCGCGTTCGGCGAGGCGGTCCAGGACCTGGATTCGCACGTTGGTGGCGCCGTCGAGGTACACGCGCGCCGTATGGGAGCCGGTCAGGAGCTCCAGCGCCGACGCCGCACCCGCGGACGAGCCGCTCGTCGGCAGCTCGGGCAGGCCCAGGTGCGAGGTCTGCTCGAGCGTTCCGGACAGTGCGCGGACGTTGCTCTCACCGATCATCGCCAGGACCTGGGCCGGAGTCTTGTCGGGTAGGTCAACCGCCGCGCCGGCCGTCAACGGGCCAGCCAGTGCGCCGGCGGCAATCAGGACAGAGACGACCGCGGCGGGAAGCCACCGCTGCCACGTTCGGCTCATGACGATCCTCCAGGGATGTCGCACTTCATGGGGAAAGAATACGCCTCGGGCCGACGGACATCACTCCCCCGGGGCTGGGAAGTTCCCGTGGGTCGACGCCCGTTCTTCAGGCCTTCCCTGCGCACGGCGTCCCCCTCACGCGGGCCCGACAATGGCCTTGTCCTCCCTCGGCATCTTCCTAGACTCTGGGCACGGACGCCCAGAGGCGGATCCGAGTCCGTGTCGAGGAACTGCGATGTTGAGGAGACTGCGATGGCACTGAAGTATGGACTGCTGGCACTGGTCGAGGCCAAGCCCGGAAAAGAAGAGGATGTCTGGGACTTCCTCAACGGTGGCCGGGACGTTGTTCTCAACGAGCCGGGCACGAGCACCTGGTACGCCTTCCGGGTCGACGAGAAGACGTTCGGCATTTTCGACAGGTTCGAGACCGAGGAAGGCCGGCAGGCGCACCTCAACGGCGCCATTCCCGCCGCCCTGGCCGAGCACGGCCCGAGCCTGCTCGCCAAGGATCCGGACATCCGGATGATCGAGCTCATTGCCGTGAAATAGGCGCCTCTGGTTGAGGTAGGGCCGGTGGTCGGCCGGGCTCGTCCAGGTCATCGTGGTGGATGCGGTCGGCGAGGAGGAGCCCGAGCGGCTCACCGCTGCCGCCCCACTGCTCCGCGATGATCTCGGCAGCGATCGCCACCGCGGTTTCTTCCGGCGTCCGTGAACCCAGATCGAGACCGATGGGGCTGTGCAGCCTCGACAGCTCCTCGTCGCCGAGGCCCGCCTCGCGCAGTCGGGCGATCCGGTCCTCGTGCGTGCGCCGCGAGCCCATCGCACCGATGTAGGCGACCGGCCCGGCGCGCAGGGCAACCTCGAGGAGAGGAACGTCGAATTTCGGGTCGTGGGTGAGCACGCAGATCACAGTGCGCGCGTCGAGCAGCCCCGCGGCGAACTGTTCGGTGAGGTATCGGTGCGGCCAGGCGACGATGACGTCGTCGGCGTCGGCGTCGGGAAACCGTGCCGTCGTGGCGAACACCGCGCGGGCGTCACAGACGGTGACCCGGTACCCCAGGAAAGCGGCCAGCCGGCTGAGCGCGGCGGCGAAGTCGATGGCGCCGAACACCAGCATGCGAGGCCGCGGCGCGAAACTGTTGAAGAACACGCGCATTCCCTCGCCGCGACGCTCGCCGTCTGGACCGTAAGTGAGGGTACTGTTCCGGCCGGCGGCGAGCAGCCCCTGGGTGTCGTCCGCGACGGCACGGTTGGCTCGGTCGGAGCCCAGGTTGCCGTCGAACCCGTGCGGCCTGACCACGAGGTGACGGCCCACCCAGCTCTTGTCCGGATGCTCGATCACGGTGGCGACGCCCACGGGCCGGGAGTCCTCGATGTCCTGCCTGACGGCGTCGAGTTCTTCGAAGGTTTTCGGGGATACCGGCTCGACGAACACGTCCAGGATGCCTCCGCAGCTCAGCCCGACGGCGAAGGCGTCGTCGTCGCTGACGCCGTAGCGCACGAGGACCGGCTGGCCGTCCGCGACGACCTGGGATGCGAGGTCGTAGACCGCCCCTTCGACGCACCCTCCGGAGACCGAGCCGAAGACATCGCCGTCGGCCGTGACCAGCATCGACGCCCCCGGGGGCCGCGGGGCGGATTCGAAGGTGCGCACCACGGTGGCCAGGCCGGCCGTGCCGCCCTTCCGCCAGCCCGTCATCAGGGCACCCAGAACCTCACGCATCGTGGTCGACCTGCCGCCGTGCCGTCATCCCGTGCCGTGCCGTCATCCGTTGCGGTGCCGTCACCTGCCGGCCCTCCGGCCCGAGGCCCGGCGGCCGATGCGGTAGGAGATGAACGCCACCGCGCCGATCAGCCCGAGGAGCTTGCCAGGGCTGCTGAGCTGGTCCATGACCATGCCCTTCGCCAGGGCCATCGCGTTGAGGCTCGTTCCGGCTGCCGCCGTCGGCACGGGAAGGGTCACCGGGCTGGGCGTCGGCAGGCCGGGCGTCGGCAGGCCGGACGGTGCCGACGGGGTCTCGCTGCGACCGGCGCCCGCCGGTACCTCGGTCGCGGGCGCCGCGGGCGCCGGCACCGCGGACGATTGCCCGACCATCGCCTGCAGGTTCTCGGCGAACAGGGCCATCATCTGGTCGGTGACGCTGCCGATGATGCTCTTGCCCATCGCCGCGACCTTTCCGGACAGCGCGACGTCCGCACTGACGGTGCCCGTCGTGGTGCCCTCGGATTCGACGAGGGACAAGGTGGCCGTTCCCTGCGCCGTTCCCTGCCCACGGGCCTCCTGCGCCTTCCCCTCGAAAACGGCGCGGTGCGCGGCGGCGTCTCGCTCGATCACGTTCAACAGCCCCTTGTACTGCATGCTCACCGGGCCCAGCTTGACCTTCATCCCGACCTGGTAGGCGTCCTCTGACAGCTTGTTGAGGATCTCCGCCCCAGGCACGCAGCCGGCGACGCGTGCGAAGTCCATGATGGTTGCCCACACCGTGTCGATCGGTGCGACGACGGAGAATGTGCTCGAGAGTTGCATTATCGTGTCCTCTGTTTGTGATCGGGTGGTGTCTTCGGTGTCGCGCGCTCGGCGCGGATGGCCTCCGCCACTTCCTCCAGGGCCGCATAGCTGTGCCCGCTGACGAAGGCGTCGACGTAGGGCAGCGCCGCCGCCATTCCGCCTACCAGCGGTTCGTTATTCACGGCCACCTTACGCGGATTGACCCAGACGATTCGGTAGGCCAGCCGACTCAGGCGAGCCATCTGGGTGGCCACCTCTTCCGGGGCGTCCTGCGCCCAGCCATCGGAGAACACCACGACGACCGCGCCCCTGGCGAGGCCGCGGCGGCCGTGTTCGTCGATGAAGTGACGGATGCTCTCCGCGAGCCGGGTGCCGCCCGCCCAGTCCGTGGCGCTCGCGGCGGCACGGGCCAGAGCCTGGTCCGGATCGCGCAACGCCAGCTGGCGGGTCAGCCGGGTCAGCCGGGTGGAGAACACGAATGCCTCGGCCTGGGCACCCGCGACGGCGCCCTGCAGCAGCGACAGGAACACCCTCGTGTACGGTTCCATCGAGCCGGACACATCGGCCAACAGCACCAGGCGCCTGGGACGCGGGCGACGACGCGTGTAGACGAGACGGACGGAGTCGCCCCCGGTGCGCTGGGCCGCCCGGACCGTGCGGCGCAGGTCCAGCCGGGCGCTGCTGTGCGCGGTTCGCCGGGTCCGACGGCTGCGGCGTTCCGGCGTGGAGAGCACGATGCGCCGCACGAGGCGCCGCATTTCGGCCACCTCATCCGGAGCGAGTTCGGCGAACGACATCTCGTGCAGGTGCTCCTCGGCCGAGGCCATGGCGAGGATCGCCTCCCGCTCCGGCCCTTCGCCCGGGGCTGCGCTGTCCCCGCCCGGAGCCAGCGCGGGAGGTTGCTGCAGCCGTTCCTGGTTCACGGAGCCGGTCGGCCGGTTGTCGCGCGCGGCCGGCCTGGTCCGCGGCTCCGAGCCGATCGCCGGGGGCGCATTGCGGCGGTCACCGTCCTGGACACCGCGTTCATGTGGGCGGCGCTGCTCCTGATGCCGGCGCATGCGTCCGAGCAGGTTCAGGCGACCGCGGCAGTGACCGCCACGTCGTGTGTTCCGGAAGCATGATCGCGGCAATGGCCGCCATGGCGGCGTGAGCA
>DHJB01000074.1:0-5468 GCA_002404115.1 Microbacteriaceae bacterium UBA4731 | reverse complement strand
GCGGCGTGAGCATCCGTCCGGGGCCTCCCACCTATGCCGGTGGCGCGGGGTTTATCCTTAGCAGCATGACGCGCATTCCTGCCGGATCGGACCCCCTCATCGAACCGGGCGACCGGCTTTCTTCCGAACGCACGGCCCGGTATTCGCGGACCGTCTCCCTCCCTGGATTCGGACTTGTCGCGCAACGCAGGCTGGCCGCCGCCCGGGTTCTCGTCGTCGGCGCCGGAGGGCTGGGCAGCGCGACGATCCCCGGCCTGGCCGCGGCCGGCTTCGGGACCGTGGGAATCATCGACGCGGACTCTGTGGAGGCCAGCAATCTGCCCCGCCAGACCATCCACGGCATCCGGGATGTCGGCCGCAGCAAGGTCGCCTCGGCCCTGGAGACCGTGGCGATGCTCGACCCGGACACCCGTGCGATCGGCTACGAGGTCATGCTCACCGCCGACAACGCCCTCGAGATCCTCGGCGATTACGACCTCGTGCTCGATGGCAGCGACAACTTCGCCACCCGCTACCTGACGAACGACGCCGCGCTGATCTCCGGCATTCCCGTGGTCTGGGGTGCGGTGCACCAGTTCGGCGGCCAGGCCGGGGTCAGCTGGGCGGCGCGCGGACCGCATTACCGGGACCTCTTCCCCGAACCGCCGGCCCCCGGGACCGTGCCGTCCTGCGCGGAAGCCGGGGCGCTGCCCTCGGTCTGCGCCGTGATCGGCGGGCTCATGGTCACGGAGGCCATCAAGCTCGTCAGCGGAGTCGGCGATCCCCTGCTCGGCCGGGTGACGATCTACGACAGCCTGCGCGGGACGTTCCGCGAGGTGGCCTACGACAGCGATCCGGCAGGGACCCCGGTGACCGGGCTCGTCGACTACGACGCCTTCTGCGGGGTCGCTCCAGACACCGATGCGACGCGGGCGGGCACCGACATCGGCAGCCGGGAACTGTCCGAGTTGCTGGCGGCGGGCGCGGACATCCGGATCCTCGACGTGCGCGACCCGTGGGAGGCGCAGGTCGCCACGCTCGGCGGCTCGCTGCTCCTCCCACTCGGCGAGCTGGAGATCGATCCGCAGGCCGCGGCGGATTCCCTGCGCGGGGGCCCGCCGATCGTTGTCTACTGCCACCACGGGTCGCGCTCCGAGCGAGCCAGGGACCTCCTCGAGTCCGGCGGGCTCGGCGGCGTGCGTGTGCTCGCGGGCGGAATCGACGAGTGGTCGGCCACCATCGACCCCTCGATCACGCGATACTGAACGGATGACCCCCAGACTCCGCCCGGGCCGGCAGCCGTGACAAGCGTCGAGGAGCACGCCCGAACGATCGAAGCGATGCTGGCCGGGCTCCTCGATCGAGTCGGCAGCGAAACGCTGCCGCTGGCAGACGCGCTCGGCCGCGTCACCGCCGTGCCGGTCACCGCCGCCGTCGACCTGCCGCTGTTCCGCAACGCGCAGATGGACGGCTTCGCCGTGCGGGCCGCAGACCTGGCCGACGCGCCGGTCACCCTGCCGGTCGCCGGCGACATCCCGGCCGGCCCGGCGACCCTCACGGCCCTCTCCCCCGGCACGGCGCTCCGCATCATGACGGGCGCCGTGGTGCCGGATGGCGCTGACAGCATCGTGCCCGTCGAACACAGCGAGCTCAGCCTCGGGCCGGCCGGCACACTCGACGGCGCGACCGTGACCTTCGCCACGGCCCCGGCCCCCGGGGACTACGTGCGCGACCAGGGCAGCGACCTGCGCCGCGGCGATCTGCTGCTGCCGGCCGGGCAGCGGCTGGCCCCCCGGCACCTCGCCGCGCTCGCCGCAGCCGGCCAGGACACGGTCGACGTGCGGCGCCGGGTGCGCGTCGCGGTCATCACGACCGGCGCCGAACTCGTTCCGGCCGGCGCCGCTCCCGGACCCGGCCAGGTTTTCGATGCCAACCGGGTCGCACTGACCACCGCCGTCGTCGAGGCCGGCGCAGAGCTCGTGCTCGCGGGCTCGAGCGACGACGACATCGCCGAATTCCTGCGCCTGCTCCGGCGCGCGACGGATGTTGCCGACCTCGTGATCACCTCCGGCGGCATCTCGCAGGGTGCCTACGAGGTCGTGCGGGAATCCCTCGAGCCCCTCGGCGCGACCATCGGCCACGTGGACATGCAGCCCGGCGGCCCCCAGGCCACCGCCGTCGTCGACGGGGTGCCGATCATCTGCTTCCCCGGTAACCCGGTGAGCACCCAGGTGTCCTTCGTCGTGTTCCTCCGCCCGATCCTCCGCCGCGCCGCGGGGCTGCCCGAGCTGCCGTCCACTGCCAGGCGGCTGGCCGGGCCGCTCGCATCCGTCGCCGGCAAGCGCCGGTTCCTGCGCGGCCGGGTGCGGGGCGACGGCACGGTGGACACCGTGGCCGGCCCGAGTTCGCACCTCGTGGCGGCGATGGCCCGCGCCGACGTGCTCCTGGACATCCCGCGTGACGTCGCGGATCTCGCCGCGGGGGCCGATGTGAGAGTGTGGACCCTATGACGGAGCTGACACACCTGGACAGTGATGGCCGCGCGCGGATGATCGATGTGGGTCACAAGGCCGAGACGACCCGCGTGGCCGTGGCCAGCGGCCGCGTTGTCACCACCCGGGAGGTGCTCGCGCTCGTGCGCGCCGACGGCCTCCCGAAGGCCGACGTGCTTGCCACCGCACGCATCGCCGGCATCTCCGGCGCCAAGAAGACCTCCGAGCTGATCCCGCTCTGCCACCAGGTGCCGCTGTCCTCTGTGACGGTCGACTTCCGCCTCGGCGAGTACACCATCGACATCGAGGCCTCCGCGAAGACGCGCGGCCAGACCGGGGTCGAAATGGAAGCCCTCACGGCCGTCGCCATCGCCGGCCTCACCCTCCACGACATGATCAAGGCCGCCGACCCGGCCGCGACCCTCACCGATGTGCGCCTGGAGCACAAGAGCGGCGGCAAACGCGGCTATTGGCAGCGCGATGTCGTCGGCCAGGCACCGACCGAGCACCTCTCGCAGGGCGCAGCCCTGAGCACCGCCCACGGGCGCACCGCCCACGTGATCGTCGCCTCGACCAGGGGCGCCTCAGGCGAACGCGAAGACACCACCGGACCCGTGATCGCCGATTGGCTGAGCGGCCACGGCTACGAGACCGCTCCGGTGTCCGTTGTGGCGGATGCCGACATCGCCGAGGCCATCGCCGCCGCGGTGTACCAGCAGCCCGCCGTGATCATCACGACCGGCGGCACGGGCGTGTCCTCCACGGATGCGACACCGGAGGCAACCGCGGCCGTGCTCGACCGCGAGCTGCCGGGCATCGCCGAAGAACTCCGCCGCCGCGGCTCGCAGGCCACGCCGACCGCCGCGCTCAGCCGCGGGCTCGCCGGGACCGCCGGACGCACGGTCGTGATCAACCTCCCCGGATCGACCGGCGGCGTGCGCGACGGCCTCGACGTGCTCGACGGGCTGCTCGACCACCTCGTCGACCAGGTCTCCGGCACGGCGCAGCACGACGAGGCCTCGCCGGCCGCCGCACCCGGGCCGAGCACGCCGGAGGCATCCCGTGGCTGAGGTCCTCGCCGCGATTTCGGCCGAGCCGATCGACATCGCCACGGTCGACGCGTTCGTGCTCTCCCCGGAAAACGGCGCCGTCGTCTCCTTCCAGGGGATCGTGCGTGACCACGACAACGACCGCACCGTGACCGCGCTGGACTACCAGGCGCACCCGGATGCCGAGCGTTTCCTGCGGGAATGCTGCGAGCAGATCGCCGGCCGGACCGGCCTGCGGGTCGCCGCCATCCACCGCACCGGGCCGCTCGTCGTCGGCGACATCGCCCTGGTGGCCGCCGTCGCCGCACCGCACCGGGCCGAGGCCTTCGCCGCCTGCGCTGAACTCGTCGAGCAGATCAAGCTGACGGTGCCGATCTGGAAGCGCCAGCACTTCCCCGCCGGCAGCTCGGAGTGGGTCGGCCTCTAGCCTCCGGCCCCTGCGCCATGAGGGGTCGCAAATCGACCTTCCCGGGCCGAATAAAGGTCGATATGCGACCCCTCACGGGCCGGACGGGACGGGCTTAGCCCCCGGCGAACGGCGGCAGCACGTCGACGCGCTCGCCGATCGGGCGGGACAGGTCGCGGCTGACGACGGAGTCCACGAGAAACGAGCCGGACCGCATGACGGCCTCCAGCCCGGCGTGGCGCCGGGCGAGGTCCTCGCGCAGTTCGCCGACGGTCGTGCCGGCAGGCAGGAAGAGCATCTCCTCCTCGCGTCCGGCGGCCTCCGCGGCCGCGGCGAAGTACCGCACTCGCACGAGCACGTCGGTGCCGGCGTCAGCCACCGATGGCCCCCATGCTGCGCTCCGGCGGCACGAACCCGGCGGCGTCGATGCCGTGACCGGCCTGTTTCGCCCACATCGCGCCTCGCCAATACTGCGCGATCTCGGCATCCTCCGCGCCGTTGCGCAGCAGTCCGCGCAGATCCGTCTCGTTGTCGCCGAACAGGCAGGAGCGCACGGTGCCTTCCGCGGTGATGCGGGTGCGGTCGCAGTCCCCGCAGAACGACCGCGTCACCGACGCGATGATGCCGACCGTCGCCGGACCGCCATCGACGTACCATTCCTCGGCGGGCGCCGACGGATCATTGCGGCCGGCCTCGGTGAGGGTGAACCGGGTGCCGAGCACGTCGAGCAGTTCGCTGGCGGGAACCATGTGGTCCCTGGCCCACGCGTGGTCGGCGTCCAGCGGCATCTGCTCGATGAAGCGCAGGCGGCATCCTTCAGCCAGGGCCCAGGCGAGCAGGTCGGCGGCGCCGGCGAGGGTCTCCCGCATGAGGACGGCGTTGAGTTTGAGGGGGGTGAGCCCGGCGGCGTGCGCGGCCCGGATGCCGGCGATCACGTCGGGCAGCCGGTCCCGGCGGGTCAGCTCCGCGAAGTGAACCCGGTCGACGGTGTCGAGGGAGACGTTGATGCGGGTAAGCCCAGCGGCCACGAGCGCCTTGACCCGGCGGTCGAGGCCAATCCCGTTGCTCGTCATGGAGAGGTCAATGCCGGGCGCCGCCTCCGCGCTCCGCGCGATGATCTCGGCCAGGTCGGCCCGCATGAGCGGTTCGCCGCCGGTGAAGCGCACCTCGCGCACGCCGAGGTCGCGCGTACCGATCCGCACGAGCCGGCCGATCTCGGCCGGGGTCAGCAGGTTGTCCCTGGCGATGACCGGCAACCCCTGCTCCGGCATGCAGTACGTACAGCGCAGCGAACACTTCTCGGTGATGGAGATGCGCAGGTCCCTGGCGACGCGGCCGAACCGGTCGACGAGGCCCGGAATATCCGGTCGCCCGGCCATTGACGGCGCAGCGCTGCCATCCTGCCGGTATGTGGGCAGACCCAGATTAAGTGAGGTCACACAGCCAGACTAGACCGGGTTTCCTGTGCTCTTCATCGGGGTCAGCCGAATTCATTTCTCGCGTACCGGCTGCAGGAATCTTCAGCCCGCGAACCTCTAGCGG
>DHJB01000071.1 GCA_002404115.1 Microbacteriaceae bacterium UBA4731 | reverse complement strand
GGCAACCCGCTCGTCACGGCGACGGCCAACGCCGTGCTCGGCGTGATCGAACACGACGGCCTGGTCGCTAACGCGGCACGCCGGGGGAGCGAGCTGCGCGAGATCATCGCGCGCTTCGACTCGCCGCTCATCAGCGAGGTGCGCGGCCGGGGCCTGCTGCTCGGCCTCGGGCTCAGCGAACCGGTCGCTCTGCGCCTGTCCGCCGCGGCCCTCGCCGAGGGGCTCATCGTGAACGCCGCCAACGAGACGAGCATCCGGATCGCGCCGCCGCTGATCGTCGGCGACGCCGAACTGGCCGATTTCGAGCGGCGATTCGGGCTGGCACTGGCCAGCATCTAGAGTTGAACTTTCCCACCCGCTAGACGCACCATCAGCGAAAGTGACACCGTGACCCGCCATTTCCTGCGCGACGACGACATTTCTCCGGCCGAACAGGCGGAAATCCTCGACCGAGCCCTGGAACTGAAGCGCGACCGATTCTCGGCAAAATCGCTGGCCGGCCCGCAGACCGTGGCCGTCATCTTCGACAAATCGTCCACGCGCACCCGGGTGTCGTTCGCGGTGGGCATCGCCGACCTGGGCGGCAACCCGCTGATCATCAGCACCGCGAGCAGCCAGCTCGGCGGCAAGGAAACCGCGTCGGACACCGCACGCGTGCTCGAACGCCAGGTTGCCGCGATCGTCTGGCGCACCTACGGCCAGGCCGGCCTCGAAGAAATGGCCAACGGCACCACCGTGCCGGTCGTCAACGCGCTCTCCGACGACTTCCACCCCTGCCAGTTGCTGGCCGACCTGCTCACGATCCGCGAACACCGCGGCGAGCTCGCCGGCCTCAGCATCGCCTTCCTCGGCGACGGCGCCAGCAACATGGCCCAGTCCTACCTGCTCGCCGGGGCGACCGCCGGCATGCACGTGCGCGTCGCGTCGCCCGCCGAGTACTCGCCGAACGCCCAGGTGGTGACGGATGCCGCCGCCATCGCGGCCGCCACCGGCGGGTCCGTCGAGCTCTTCACCGACCCGCGCGCCGCCGTCGCCGGCGTCGACGTCGTGGTCACCGACACGTGGGTGTCGATGGGTAAGGAAGAGGAAAAGGCCGAGCGCCTGGCCGTCTTCGGCGCCTTCCGCGTCGACGGCGAGATGATGGCGCTGGCCAGGCCGGACGCGCATTTCATGCACTGCCTGCCGGCCGACCGCGGCTACGAGGTCACCGCCGACGTCATCGACGGACCGCAGAGCATCATCTGGGACGAGGCCGAGAACCGCCTGCACGCCCAGAAGGCGCTCCTGGTCTGGCTGCTCACCCAGAACGCCGCGTAGGCGAAAACCATAAACTTGTACCGATCACAAATGAAGGAGAACCATGGCTGAGCGTGTTGTGCTCGCGTATTCCGGAGGTCTCGACACCTCGGTTGGCATCGGATGGCTGAAGGATGCGACCGGTAAAGAGGTTGTCGCCCTCGCGATCGACGTCGGACAGAGCGGCGAAGACATGGACGTGATCCGCCAGCGAGCACTCGACTGCGGAGCCGTTGAGTCGATCGTTGTCGACGCGAAGGACGAATTCGCAAGCGACTACGTCGTGCCGGCGCTCAAGGCCAACGCTCTCTACCAGAAGCGCTACCCGCTCGTCTCGGCGCTCAGCCGCCCGCTGATCGCCAAGTACCTCGCTTCGACCGCGAAGGAGCTCGGCGCGAACAGCGTCGCGCACGGCTGCACGGGCAAGGGCAACGACCAGGTCCGGTTCGAAGCGGCCGTCGCCGCCCTCGCGCCGGAGCTCACCTCCCTCGCCCCGGTGCGCGACTTCGCCCTCACCCGCGACAAGGCCATCGAGTACGCCGCCGTGCACAACCTGCCGATCGCGCAGTCGAAGAAGAGCCCGTACTCGATCGACCAGAACGTCTACGGCCGTGCGGTCGAGACCGGCTTCCTCGAAGACCCGTGGAACGCCCCGATCGAAGACCTCTACACCTACACGCAGGACCCGGCCGTGACCCGCGAGCCCACCGAGGTCATCATCAGCTTCGACCAGGGTGTCCCCGTCGCCATCGACGGCGTCGCCGTGACCCCGCTGCAGGCCATCGAACTGATGAACCTGCACGCCGGAAACCAGGGCGTCGGCCGCATCGACATCGTCGAGGACCGCCTCGTCGGCATCAAGAGCCGCGAGGTCTACGAGGCCCCGGCCGGCATCGCCCTGATCGCCGCGCACGAAGAGCTCGAGAACATGACCATCGAACGCGACCTGGCCCGCTACAAGCGCGGTGTCGAGTCCAAGTGGGCGGAGCTCGTCTACGACGGCCTCTGGTTCTCCGGCCTCAAGCGCGCGCTCGACGTGTTCATCGACGAGACGCAGAAGCACGTCACCGGCGACATCCGCCTCAAGCTGCACGCCGGCACCGCCGTCGTCACCGGGCGCAAGTCCACGCAGAGCCTCTACGACTTCAACCTCGCCACCTACGACACCGGTGACACCTTCGACCAGTCCATGGCCAAGGGTTTCATCGAGCTATGGTCGCTGCCGAGCAAGATCTCGGCCCGCCGCGACCTCGCGGGCAAGTAGGCCACGGATGTCTGGCGACACGAGCGCAAACCGGGCCGGTGAAGCCGGCGCCCTCTGGGGTGGCCGCTTCGCCGGGGGACCGTCGCCGGAGCTGGCGCGGCTGAGCAAGTCGACGCATTTCGACTGGCAGCTGGCCGACTACGACATCCGTGGTTCCCGGGCCCACGCCCGCGCGCTCGCTGCCGCCGGCTATCTCACCGCTGACGAACTGGACGCCATGATCGGCGCCCTCGACGAACTGGCTTCGGCCGTCGCCGAGGGCCGGTTCCGGCCGGCCGAGAGCGATGAAGACGTGCACTCCGCGCTCGAGCGTGGACTGATCCGCATCACCGGACCCGAACTCGGCGGCAAACTGCGCGCCGGCCGGAGCCGCAACGACCAGGTCGCCACGCTCGTCCGGATGCTGCTGCGCGACCGGTCGGCATCGATCGCCCTGCTCCTCATCGACCTCATCGACGCGCTCGCGTCGCAGGCCGAGGCGAACGAGGGCGCGATCATGCCCGGCCGTACCCACCTGCAGCACGCCCAGCCGGTGCTCCTGGCTCACCACCTGTTCGCGCACTGCTGGCCGCTCGTTCGCGACCTCGAGCGGTTCGCCGACTGGAACAAGCGCGCCGACTTCTCGCCGTACGGCTCGGGCGCCCTCGCCGGCAACACCCTCGGCCTGGACGCCCGCCTGGTCGCGGCCGACCTCGGCTTCGGCGCCGTGGTCGAGAACTCGATCGACGGCACCGCGAGCCGCGACCTCGTCGCCGAGTTCGCGTACATCACCGCCCAGATCGGCATCGACCTGTCGCGGCTGGCGGAGGAGATCATCCTCTGGAACACGCGGGAGTTCGGCTTCGTCACCCTCGACGACTCGTATTCGACCGGGTCGTCGATCATGCCGCAGAAGAAGAACCCGGACATCGCCGAGCTTGCGCGCGGCAAATCGGGCCGCCTGATCGGAAACCTCACCGGGCTGCTGACCACGCTCAAGGGCCTCCCGCTGGCCTACAACCGTGACCTGCAGGAAGACAAGGAACCCGTCTTCGACTCGATCGAGACCCTCGAGGTGCTCCTCCCGGCGTTCACCGGCATGATGGCCACGCTGACTTTCCACACGGAGCGGATGGCCGAACTCGCGCCGCAGGGCTTCTCCCTGGCCACGGATGTTGCCGAGTGGCTCGTCAAACGTCACGTCACCTTCCGCGACGCCCACGAGATCACCGGCGCCCTGGTCAAATTCGCCGAAACCCACAACCTCGACCTGCACGAGGTCGACGACAAGGCGCTGCAGTCGATTTCGACGCACCTCACCCCGGACGTGCGCGAGGTGCTCACCATCCGCGGGTCGGTGGAGCGCCGCGACGGCCAGGGTGGCACGGCTCCCGTGCGCGTCGCCGAACAGCGGGCCGTGCTCGTGGCCAGAGTGCGCGGCCTCGCCGCCGGGTTGGCCGCGGCCGCGCTGACGGTGTGAGCGTCGACCGCGCCCTGCTGGAGCGACCCGCGACCCAGGTCGCGCCGTTGCTGCTGGGCGCGGTCCTCAGCCACGCGGGCGTGTCGATGCGGATCACCGAGGTGGAGGCGTACCTCGGCGGCGTCGACCCCGGCTCGCACGCGTTCCGCGGTCGCACCCCGCGAAACGCAAGCATGTTCGGGCCGCCCGGCCATCTGTACACATATTTCAGTTACGGCATGCATGTCTGCGCCAACGTCGTCTGCTCGCCGGACGGGGAGGCTTCCGCGGTTCTCCTCCGCGGCGGCGAGATCGTCGACGGTATCGAAGAGGCGCGGCTGCGGCGCACGACCGCCCTGCGCGACCGGGACCTGGCCCGCGGCCCGGCCCGGCTCACCGTGGCCCTCGGCATTGCGCTCGGCGACAACGGGGCCGACCTCGACGCGGCGCCCTTCGGACTGACCCTGCCGGATGTGCCGGTCGAGTACATTGCCGGCCCGCGCACCGGAGTCAGCGGCGCCGGCGGGGGAGTGCTGTTCCCGTGGCGGTTCTGGATCCCCGGCGACGCATCCGTCTCGCCCTACCGCCGTCATCCCAAGGCGTAACCCCACCTCACCCCGTGCCGCGAATGCGCGCGCCATCCCGTCGCGAAAACGCACTTGTGGTCGTTATGAGGCTCTCATAACGACCACAACTGCATTCTCGCGGGATGAAAGTGAACGGCTAGGAGACGGCGATTCGCACGAGGGCGGCGCAGGCGCACGCCCAGATCAGGCTGGCGAAGGTTCCGATGATGAACCGCTCCCGCGCCTCGGCCGCCGACAGCTCGGTGAAGCGGCCAACGCCCTTGATCGCGACGACGACCGCGATGGCCTCCGGGAACCCGGCGAGGATCGCGCCGGCGACGGCCAGGCGTTCGAGGATGCCGATGGTCAGGCCGCCGCGAAGAACCTCGTGCACGGCCGGGGCCGGGGTGGTGCCGCCCTGCCCGTCGCCGTCGCCGTCGCCGTCCTCGACCATGATCCCGCCGTGGGTTCCGGGCGGGACCGAGTTCTTCGTGGCGAGGCTGAGGGCGAGCACGGCCATGGGGCCGCCGCCGACCACGGCCAGCGCGAGGGCGAACATTCCGAGCACGATGGAGAACGCGCTGGGCCCGACCGGCATCGGCACGGCGGCGATGACCAGCGCGGCGGCGAGGGCGCCGGCCGAGATGATCGCGTACCTCTGCTTCTGCAGCCGGAACGCCAGGACGGCGAAGAACAGCGACCCGCCGGTGACGAGGAACAGCAGCATCCAGTACAGGTAAGTCAGGATGTCGGATGTGGAGGGAAGGATCATGCGGCCGGTTCCATTTCGCTTGTCGCGCGGTCGAGGTTCTCCAGCAGCCTAACCAGCGCGGGCCGAACCGCCTCCTCGACTCTCCACAGGGCGCTCTTGATCCGCTGGCTGACAGCCGCGGCCGAAATTCCGAGCCTCACCGCGATCTCCTGCTGGGATACGCCGCGCTGCAGCAGGTCAACCGCCTGCCAGCCCTCGGCCGAGCGGCGCTGGCGCACCAGCAGCAGCATGCTCAGGATCGCCTCGACCTCGTCGGCGTCGAGCACGGGACCGTCGGGGCTCCCGGCAGCCGTCGCAGGAACCTCCGGCGCGACGTCGAGCGCGAAGCGGGCGTCAGCCTTCTTGGCGCGCGTGACGGCGGCGCGTGCCGCAACGAATGCGCCGCCGGCGGCCTGCCTGGTCGAGGCAGGCAGCGGAACGCGCACCCCGCCGACGCCGAGGCCGACACTCCAGTAGCCGGTGCGGTGGAGCGCGAGGATCACGCCGAGCGCCGCCTGGGCATCCGTCATCATGACCTGGATCTCGTCGCCGGAGGTCTGGTCCGGCGGAAGGGCGAAGGCGGCGCCGAAGTCTGCCTCGAGCCCGGCGATGATCTCGCCGGCCCGATCCCGGTCGGTGCGGCTGCCGACTTGATCAGCGGTAATCACAAACATCGTATTAAGTCTCCGTCCTGAACTCACCCTAATGAAGTCTTCAAGCTAAATCAAGGCTAATTAGTGTTGCAGGCTTAACGAATGAGGTCACAGTTGTCGTCCGAGCACCGATGACGGCCGAACGCGCTGGTAATCTGGGCGAGTGTCAGACCCCGCCATCCTCGCCCAGCAGGCCAATGATCCCTCCTTCGACAATGTGTGGGAGGAGATCACCTGGCGCGGCCTCGTGCACGTCTCCACCGACGAGACAGAGCTCACAGCGCTGCTGTCGGGGGAGCCGATCACGTACTACTGCGGCTTCGACCCGACCGCATCCAGCCTGCACCTCGGAAACCTCGTGCAGCTGCTGCTCATGCGCCGCCTGCAACTGGCCGGCCATCGCCCGCTCGGGCTGGTCGGCGGGTCCACCGGCCTGATCGGCGACCCCAAGCCCACGGCCGAGCGCACCCTGAACACTCGGGATGTCGTCGAGGAGTGGGTCGGCTACCTGCAGGCCCAGGTCTCCCGCTTCCTCAGCTCCGAAGGCGACAACGCCGTCACCCTGGTCAACAACCTCGACTGGACCGCGCCGCTCAGCACGATCGACTTCCTCCGCGACATCGGCAAGTACTACCGCGTCGGCACCATGCTGAAGAAGGATGCCGTGAGCGCGCGGCTCAACTCCGACGCCGGCATCAGCTACACCGAGTTCAGCTACCAGATCCTCCAGGGGATGGACTTCCTCGAGCTGTACCGCAACTACGGCTGTGTGCTGCAGACGGGTGGAAGCGACCAGTGGGGCAACCTCACCAGTGGCACCGACCTCATTCACCGCGCCGAAGGCCGGAGCGTGCACGCCATTGGCACCCCGCTCGTCACCAACACCGACGGCACGAAGTTCGGCAAGAGCGAGGGCAATGCCGTCTGGTTGGACCCCACGCTCACCAGCCCCTACGCGCTCTACCAGTTCTGGCTCAACACCGACGATGCCGACGTGATCGCGCGCCTTAAAGTGTTCACGTTCCTCACGCGCACCGAGATCGAGCGGCTCGAGGAGGCCGTGGCCTCTCAGCCGTTCCGCCGCGAGGCCCAGCGCACGCTGGCCTTCGAGGTGACGAGCCTCGTGCACGGCGCACAGGCGACGGATGCCGCGATCAAGGCAACCCAGGCGCTGTTCGGGCAGGGGGAGCTGGCCGACCTCGACCCGGCGACCCTCGAGGCTGCCCTGCGCGAACTCCCGAACACCACGACCGCGCCGCACGCGCCCGTGCTCCAGTTGCTCGTCGACACCGGTCTGACCGACAGCCTGAGCGAAGCCAGGCGGGCGATTGCCCAGGGCGGCGTGTACCTGAATAACGCCAAGGTGACCAGCGACCAGGCCACGATCGAAGGCGCCGTGCTGCCGGGAGGAGTCGCCGTGCTCCGCCGCGGCAAGAAAACCCTCGCCGGCGTCTTCGTGGAGTAGCTCCGAAGCCCGCCCCCAAGGCACTGTTTGCGTGGGGTGCGGGCGGGACACGCCCGGGACGCGGTCTCGTTTGACGGCTGCTCCAGACGACCGTAATGTATCTATACGTACCCCAAAGGTGCGGAAAGCCGCAGCGCTTCCCGGCCTCAAGAGGGACCAAATCCTGGCCTAAAAGCACATCAGTTCCTGTGTAGGAACGTGTGTAAACACCCCGGATGAAAGCCATCTCCCGAGCCGGTTTTGCAGCTCGACTTTTCCCGGTTAGAAGTGTGCCTCGGCATCACCGAAACCCGCGAATTGCTCGATTTGACAGCGTC
>DHJB01000029.1 GCA_002404115.1 Microbacteriaceae bacterium UBA4731 | reverse complement strand
GGCCCTGCTGCAGTCGGCCCACTCGTTGTCGCCCGGCGTGTAGACGAGCGGATCAGCGACTCGGTCGAAATCGGACTTGATGGTCTTGTAGTAGGACGTACTGCAGTTGATCGGCGAGCTGATGTCGCCCAGATGGCTGACCAGCTGCACCTGGGGGTCGGCATTGATCTGGCTGATCCGCCCCGGCAGTTTGCTCAACTGGGTCGACCCGTAGGGGATGTCGCCAATGACGGCGAAGCTCAGTGGTGTCGCGGCGTCGGCACCCATTCCCATGCCCGCGGTCGAAAGACCCACGGCGGCGGAGAGAGTGAGGGCGCTCATGGCAAACAGTCGTTTCATGTGTTTCTCCCAGCGTGAGGTTGACCTACGTATGAGAGATGCACCCGAGAGCCCAGTTGGAGGCTGCACTCCTTGGGGAATGTACCCGCCGCACGCGATTGCGGCTATGCCCGGTACCCGTGCGCGGCGACGTAGGCGACGATGCCTTTCACCGTCGCGACCGCGCCGTCATCGCGCTCTGGCTGCCTCGTCGTTCACCGCGGCATCTCCACGGTCGAGGTGTCGCCCTCCGGCAGGCCGAGTTCGCGGGCCTTGAGCAGGCGGCGGAGGATTTTTCCGCTGCGCGTCCTCGGCAGTCCAGCCGTGAACTCCAGTTCCCGCGGCGCCACAGCGGGGCCGAGACGTTTGCGGGCGAAGTCGATGATGTCCAGGCGCAGCGCCTCGGTCGCCTCCCAGCCTGGGCGCAGCTCCACGAAGGCCTTGACCACCTCGCCGGCGACCGGGTCGGGGACCCCGATCACTCCTGCTTCAGCCACGGCCTCGTGCTCCATCAGCGAACTCTCCACCTCGAACGGGCCGATGAGATGACCCGATGACTTGATCACGTCGTCCCCGCGTCCGACGAACCAGTAGTACCCGTCGGCGTCCCGCATGGCGAGGTCCCCGGTGAGGTACCAGCCTCCGACGAAGCAGCGGCGGTAGCGCTCCTCGTCGTTGAGGTAACCACGGAACATGGAGGGCCAGCCGGGACGAAGCGCCAGCTCGCCCACGGCATCCGGCTCGGTCACCAGCACGGGGTGACCGCCCCGCAGCACCGGGGTGCCCTGCTCGGTGCGTGCGACCAGCGCGGCCTCGACGCCGGGCAAGGGCCGTCCCATCGAGCCGGGGCGGATTTCCGTCGCGGCATAGTTGGAGATCATGATCCCGCCGGTTTCCGTCTGCCACCAGTTGTCGTGCACGGGCTGGCCGAACGCCTCCTGGCCCCACACGACGACCTCGGGGTTGAGCGGTTCGCCGACGCTGGCGACGAATCGCAAGGCCGACAGGTCGTAACCGGAGGCCAGCTCGGCGCCGGCTTTCATGAGCATCCGCAGGTCGGTCGGCGCCGTGTACCAGACGGTGACCCGTTGTTCGGCGAGGATTCGGTACCAGCGCTCGGCATCCACCTCCTCCTCGTCGACGATGGCGGTGACGCCGTGCACGAGCGGCGCGATCACGCCGTAGGAGGTTCCGGTGACCCAGCCAGGGTCGGCGGTGCACCAGTAGATGTCGTCGGGATGCAGGTCGAGGGCGAAAAGCCCGGTCGCGTAGTGCGCCGTCACGGCGTCGTGCACGTGGAATGCGCCTTTCGGGATGCCCGTCGTGCCGCTCGTGAAGTGCAAAAGAGCCATGTCCTCGCGGTGCGTTGTGGCGATCGCCCCGTACGCCGGAGCGTCCCGCATGAGCGCCGCCAGGTCGAGGGTGTCCGGTTCCGGTTCTCCATCGGCGTCAATCAGGAGCACGTGCCGCAGCTGCGGCAGCTTGTCCCAGATCGGTGCGACCTTCTTGCGGTAGAGCGCCCGGGTCGTGACCAGGGCCCGGCCGGCGCCGAGGTGGAGGCGCTGCCGAACCGGCTCCGGGCCGAACCCGGAGAACAGCGGACAGAAGACGCTGGCGTTCTTGAGCGTGCCCAGCACCGCGACATACAGCTCTGGGACGCGACCGATCAGCGAAAAGACGCGCTCCCCGCGCTCGATGCCCAGTCCGCGCAGCACGCTGGCGAAGCGACTGGTTTGCTCGCCCAGTTCGGCGTAGGTGAGTGAGCGGGTCGTGCCGTCGAGCCGGACGAAGCGCAGCGCCTCCTGGCCGGCGCGTGCACCCAGCGCGTGCCGGTCAACCGCCTCGTAGGCGATGTTCAGGCCTCGGCCGCCTGGCAGTCCCGACAAGGCGTGGCGCGCCCCGTCCCAGGTGAAGGCGGCGCACGTGGCGTCGTAGTCCAGAAGGTTTGGTTGCACCCGAAGGCTGCCGACATCCTTGTGGATCGTGGGCCAGCGAGTGGTTGACTCGGTTCGTGCCGTCATGCCGACATCAAACTCCCGACGGGGCCTCCGGCATAGGGAAGCATCCGCACCGGCGACGCACTTACCGAATGCCGCCGACAACATTATTATCTGCGTATACCCCGATTGGGGTGCAAATGCTGACAAGTCGGAATGGGCGTGACTCGATGCGCGGAATAAGTCTTCTCGGTGCGGTGTACCTGATTATCGGTTTGGTGGTGGCAGGTACTCATGGGTACCTCGTCGCATGGAACGTTCCCGGCAACCTTCTTGAAGGCTTGGCGGCCATCGTGGCTTGGCCGGTCGTCTTCTTCGGAGTCAACCTGCACACCCTCATTGCCTAG
>DHJB01000073.1 GCA_002404115.1 Microbacteriaceae bacterium UBA4731 | reverse complement strand
AAGCCGTCGTAACTTCGGGCTAGCGCACGCCGCCCATCAGGCGCAGCACCGGGCGCGCGATCAGGGCGAGCATGGCGCCGAGCACGATGGCGCAGGATGCCCTGCATACCGTAGAACGAGAAGCGCTCCCACATCTCGACACCGAAGATGTTCGCGAGGGAGCGAGGCTGTCCGAAGAAGCTGCGATCCTTAGTTGAGCGCCGAGATTGTCCGTTGCGGTCGAGATGCCCCGGTGTGCCGGGCAATCTCGACCGGAAGTGTCAATCTCGGCGGAGGGTGGCGTCGGCGGCGAGCCGCGGGCCGCCGGTCGATTCGCGAACGACGAGTTCCGGCTGGAACACGATCTGCTCGTGCTCGAAGCCCTCGCCGGCCGCGGCCTCGCGCAGCAACAGGTCAACCGCCGTGTAGCCGATCAGCGCGCTGGGCTGCCGGATCGACGACATCGGCACGACGGCGGCCGCGGCGAACGCGATGTCGTCGTAGCCGATCAGGGCGATGTCGCCGGGCACGTGCACGTCGCCGAGCATGTTGAGGGCCTGGAGCACGCCCATAGCGAGCAGGTCGTTCGCGGCGAACACGGCGTCGGGCCGTTCGGACGCCGGCAGCGCGAGGATCCGCTCGCCGGCCGCGCGCCCCTGCAGCACGGTCAGCGAATCCGTTTCGATCACCTCGAGCGAGACGCCCGGATGCTCCGCGACGGCCTTCCGCGCGCCCTCGAGACGATCGACGACCTGGCGGATCGTCGCCGGGCCGCCGACGAAGGCGATGTGGGTGCGCCCGATCGAGGCGAGGTGGGCGGCGGCGAGGTAGCCGCCGGCGACGTCGTCGACGGCGACGGAGGAAAAGCCGCGGTCCTCGGTCTGTCGGTCGACGAGCACGGTCGGGGTTCCGCGCGCACGGAGGCGGATCAGCCGCTCACCCACGTCCCCGAGCGGCGAGATCAGGACCCCGTGCACCCTTTGTTCCTCGAACAGATCGAGGTACGCGTTCTCTCGCGCGATCGTTTCGTCGCTGTTGCCGAGGAGCACGGTGAGGCCCTCTTCGGCGGCGCGGTCCTCGGCGCCGCGGGCAAGGTCGGTGAAGAACGGGTTGGCCACGTCGAGCACGACGAGTCCGATGCTGCGGCTGCGGCCGGCCCGAAGCTGGCGGGCGGCGTCGTTGCGGACGAAGCCGAGCATGGCAATCGCCGATTGGACGCGGTCGACCGTTGCGGCCGACACCTTGTCGGGGCGATTGAGCACATTGGAGACCGTACCGACGGACACTCGGGCAAGGGCGGCGACCTCCCGGACACTCACTGTCACGTCTTCTCCCCGTCTTCGCAGGTGGGCCCAGCCCACCTCTATGCATGATCGCACATTCGGCAGCGATTGTAAGGATTCAATCCGTGATCAAAAAGTGACGATTCGGGCTTGACGGCGCTTCAACCTCGTTCTAGAGTTCATTCGTTCATAGTTATTAAAACGATTCAATTCCCACACGCAAATGTTTCATTGCCTCAGTGCAGAGGATAGGTTCCGTCGAATGCCAGATAACCCCCAGAGCGCCGGTCCTGCTGCGCTCGAGCTTCGCGAGGTCGCCAAATCGTTTGGTGCCGTCGTCGCCCTGAAATCCGCCAGCCTCACGGTGCAGATGAATTCCATCCACGCACTCGTCGGGGAGAACGGCGCCGGCAAGTCCACCCTCGTCAAAATCGTCGCGGGCCTGTACCAGCGCGACAGCGGCGAATTCCTTCTCCGCGGGGAGCCCGTCGACTTCAAGTCCACGGCAGAAGCGAAGGCGGCGGGGATCGCCGTGATTTACCAGGAGCCGACCCTCTTTCCCGACCTGTCGGTGACCGAGAACATCTTCATGGGGCGCCAGCCCACACGTCGTTTCGGCAGAATCGACCGCAAGGCGATGCGGGCGGAGGCGCTGGAGTTGTTCAAGCGTCTCGCGGTTCGCATCGATCCCGATCGTCCGGCCGAGGGGCTCTCGATTGCCGACCAGCAGATCATCGAGATAGCGAAAGCCATTTCGGTGGATGCTCGGGTGTTGATCATGGATGAGCCAACCGCGGCCCTCAGCGGGGTTGAAGTTGACCGGCTCTTCGCCGTAGCCCGGAACCTGCGCGACGAAGGCCGCGCCCTTGTCTTCATCTCACACCGATTCGACGAAGTCTTCGCGCTCTGCGACACGATCACCGTCATGCGCGACGGCCAGTACATCTCAACCGACGCAATCGAAAACACGAACGTAGACGAGATCGTCCGACGCATGGTGGGGCGCGACGTTACCGACCTCTTCCCCAAGGAAGTCGCGGAAATCGGCGACGTCCTGCTCGAGGTCACCGACCTGAACTCGGTCGGCGTCTTCCATGATGTGAGCTTCACCGTCCGCTCCGGCGAAATCGTCGGCCTGGCCGGCCTGGTGGGAGCGGGCCGCAGCGAGATCGTCCGGGCCGTCTTCGGAATCGACGCTTACGACTCCGGCCAGGTTGCCCTGCGCGGCAAGCGCGTTCCCAAGCTCAGCCCCACGGCCGCCATGAACCTCGGACTCGCCCTGGTACCGGAGGATCGTCGCAAACAGGGACTGGTTCTCGAGTCCTCCGTCGCCCGCAACCTCACCCTGGCCACACGCCGCAAGCTGAGCCGCAACGGCTTCCTCACGTCCGCGATCGAAAACCGTGCGGCCAAGGAATGGGCGAGCCGACTCGAGGTCAAAACCAGCGCGTTGGATACGGAGGTCGGCACCCTGAGCGGCGGAAACCAGCAGAAGGTGGTGCTGAGCAAGTGGCTCTCCACAAACCCGCAGGTACTCATCATCGACGAGCCGACCCGAGGCATCGACGTCGGAACGAAGTCCGAAGTGCATCGTCTGCTCTCCCAACTCGCCGGCCAGGGGCTGGGAATCCTGATGATCTCCTCGGAGCTGCCGGAGATCCTCGGCATGGCCGACCGGGTCATCGTGGTTCGCGAGGGTCACATCACCGCCGAACTCTCGCGCGCCGAGGCCACGGCAGAGTCCATCATGTTCGCAGCGACCCACGCAACGGAGACCGTCCGATGACCACACAGGTAGATGCCGTCCGCACGGGGAGCTCCCTCGGCCACGCCCTCCGCACGTTCGCCCGCGCCAGGGAAACCGGCATCCTCGCCGCCCTGATGCTCGTCATCCTGGCCACGACGGCCGTGAACCCGACGTTCCTGTTCAGCCAGGACGGCTTCAGGGACCTCCTGTTGACACCGTCGATCCTGGTCCTCGTCGCGATCGGCCAGGCGATCGTGATCATCACCCGTTCCGTAGATCTGTCGGTCGGATCGGTGGTGGGCCTCACCGCCTACCTCACCGGGCGACTCTTCATCGACGTCCCCGGCATCCCGATCGTCGCCGTGTTCCTCGCCGGGATCCTCCTCGGCGCGGTCCTGGGCCTGGTCAACGGCGCCTTGGTCGCATTCGGAAAAGTGCCGGCCCTCGTGATCACCCTCGGCACCCTCTACGCCTACCGCGGCATCAATGTGCTCTGGGCCGGCAGCAACCGGGTCAATGCGTCCGACCTGCCCAAGGACTTCCTCGCCCTGGGTACGAATTCCTTCCTGTTCATTCCGTACCTGACGATCATCGCGCTGATCGTGGTCCTGGCCGCCGGCTGGTACCTGCGCAACCAGCGCGGCGGACGTGAGTTGTACGCGATCGGCTCCGATCCGGCGGCGGCCCAGCTGTACGGGCTCAATGTCACCCGGCGAATCCTGATCGCCTTCGTGCTGTGCGGAGCCCTGGCCGGACTGGCCGGAGTGCTCTTCGCCGCCCGATACGGGACCACGAACTCACAAACGGGGACCGGCCTGGAACTGCAGGCCGTGGGCGCCGCCGTTATCGGCGGGGTGGCCATCTTCGGCGGCAGCGGGACCGTCTACGGCGCGGCGATCGGCGCCGTCCTCCTTCTCACGATCAACCGGGCGCTGCCAATCCTGGGCATCCAGGATTTCTGGCAGCAGTCGGTCGTCGGCGCACTCATCATCGGCGCGGTCGTGCTCGATCGACTCCTCTCGCTCCGGCTCTCGCGGAAGCTCACCTCCGAAAGGGAGGCCACCTCATGACCAACTCCGCAAGCACGGTCAGCCAGCCGCTCATCGGGGCCGGCACGCGCACCTACGCCGACTACGGCCGGCCGCTGTGGAAGCGCTGGCTCCTCTCGCGGGAAACCGCGGTCATCGCTGCCCTCATTGCCGTCGTGATCGTCGCATCCGTCGTGGTTCCCCGGTTCGGCACGACGACAACCCTGGGCTTCCTCCTCCTCGACGTGGCACCCATCCTGATGATCGCCTTCCCCATGACGCTCGTCATCATGACGGGCGAAATCGATCTCTCCGTCGCGAGCACGCTCGCCCTCAGCAGCGTTCTTCTCGGCATCCTGACCCAGGCCGGCTGGCCGGTGCCGGTGGCGATTGTGGTCTGCGCCGTCGCCGGTATTCTCGCCGGTCTCGTCAACGGGCTCCTCGTCACCGTTGTCGGTCTCCCCTCGCTCGCCGTGACCATCGGCACGCTCGCCCTGTACCGGGGAATCGCCGTTGGGCTGCTGGGCACCACTGCCGTCACGGACTTCCCGCTGTTCTGGGTCGACCTGGCTCAAATGCAGATCGGCGATACCGGGATTCCGGTCGTCATGGTGCTGGTCGCCGTGCTCGCGATCGTCTTCGCCCTCCTCCTCCATTTCACGCCGTTCGGTCGGGGAATCATCGCGATCGGCTTCAGCACAGAGACGGCGGAATTCTCCGGCGTGCACGTCAACCGCACAAAGCTCGTCGCGTTCATGCTCACGGGCCTGGTCGCGGCGGTGGCCGGAATCTACTGGACCTTCCGCTACGGAAGCGCCCGCGGGGACAACGCCACTGGGCTCGAACTCTCCGTGATCGCCGCCGTCCTGCTCGGCGGTGTCTCGATCTTCGGAGGTAAGGGTGCCATCCACGGCGTCATCGCCGGCGTTCTGCTCATCGGGGTGCTGCAGAGCGCGCTGCGCCTGGCGAACGTCAGCTCCGACGCCATCAACATCATCACCGGAGCCTTGCTCATCCTCTCCGTGCTCTCCCCCAGGTTTCTGCCGTGGTTCCGGACGACAAGAATGCGAAGAACCGCGACCGAAAGATAAGCGCCCACCGCACCAGGGCCAATTCCCACAGACGCGCCACCAACCCACGGCGCCAAACCCACTGAAAGGCACAAAGATGTTGCTCTCCTCATTCACACCACGGCACGGCGTATCACGCGCGCTGGCGATCGGCGCAGGCGTCCTCGCCGTCGCCCTCATCGCAACCGGATGCTCCAGCGGATCCACGGGCGGCTCGACGTCCGGCTCCGGTTCGAAGAAGAATTACGCAATCACGTTCCTGCCGAAGAACCTCGGCAACGCCTACTTCGACACGTCGGACAAGGGCGGCGCGGAAGCCATCAAGGAGTTCGGCGGCACCTACGCAGAGGTCGGCCCGGCAACGGCAGCCGCCGACGCGCAGGTCAGCTTCATCAACACCCTCACCCAGCAAGGGGTCGGCGCTATCGTTCTGTCGGCCGATGACCCGAACGCCATCGGCAGCGCACTCAACCAGGCTCGCAAGGCCGGCACGAAGGTCGTCACTTTCGACTCCGACACGGCCAAGCAGTACCGTGACGCGTACGTCAACCAGGCCACCGCCGACGGCATCGCGAAGATCGAGGTCGACCTCATCACGAAGGAGATCGGCGACACAGGCGAGGTGGCAATCCTGTCCGCCTCCGCCAACGCGACGAACCAGAACGCCTGGATCGACCTGATGAAGAAGGACCTGGCGGCCAACCACCCCAACGTCAAGCTCGTC
Source organism: Microbacteriaceae bacterium UBA4731 (assembly GCA_002404115.1). The sequence continues at coordinate 3,849 of DHJB01000073.1, read as the reverse complement.
GACACCGTCTACGGAAACGACGACGACCAGACGTCCTTCGACAAGACCGCGGCCCTGCTGCAGAAGCACCCCAACCTCAAGGGGATCATCTCGCCCACCACTGTCGGCATCACCGCCGCCGCTCGCTACCTGTCGACATCGCAGTACAAGGGCAAGGTCGCGCTCACCGGCCTGGGCACGCCGAACCAGATGCGCAGCTTCGTGAAGGACGGCACCGTCACCGCGTTCGCCCTGTGGAACCCGGCCGACCTCGGATACCTGGCTGCATACACGGCCAAGGCATTGATCGACGGGACGATTACCGGCAAGGAGGGTGACACCTTCACCGCCGGAAAACTGGGCAAGTACACCGTCGGTAAGGACAGCACGATCCTGCTCGGTGACCCGTTCACCTTCACCAAGGACAACATCGAAAAGTTCAACTTCTAGATCAGCACTGGAGCGCCGGCCGGCCGAAACATAGCCGCCGGCCGGCGTTCCATCACCCACACCTCACCCACATCCCACCCTCGATCAACGGATGGCGCCATGCAGAGAGTCTGCTTCCAGCTTCTCGTGAAGCCCGACCGCATCCACGAGTACAGCGAACGCCATGCCGCGGTCTGGCCCGAGATGCTGCGGGAACTCAGACGCACCGGATGGAATAACTACTCGCTCTTCATCCGCGACGACGGACTGCTGATCGGCTACTTCGAAACCGACGACCTGGACGCCGCGCAGGCCGGCATGGCCGCCACCGCCGTGAATACGCGCTGGCAGGCCGAGATGGGCGAATTTTTCGTCGATCTCGACGGCGCACCCGACACCGGATTTCTCCGTTTGACCGAGGTCTTCAACCTCGAAGACCAGTTCGCCGCGCTTGATGCGCCCGTCGAATCATGATTTGGAATCAGGACTTGACGAAATTGAAACTGATTCATTGAGGCTTCACACGACCCCCACAGAGAAGTGACATGACGATGACGACATTCGAATCCATCACCAGCCAGCTCGAGGCGCAGGCCATCGAGCTCCCCTCCTGGGCATTCGGAAACTCCGGCACCCGGTTCAAGGTCTTCACGACGCCCGGCACTCCGCGCACCATCGAAGAGAAGATCTCCGACGCGGCCAAGGTCAACGAACTGACCGGACTCGCGCCATCCGTGGCCCTGCACATCCCCTGGGACAAGGTCGACGACTATTCGGCGCTCGTCCTGTACGCCGAGGACCTGGGCGTGCGGCTCGGAACCATCAATTCGAACACCTTCCAGGACGATGCCTACAAGTTCGGCAGCCTGACCCACACGGATGCCCAGGTGAGGCAGAAGGCCATCGACCACCACTTTGAGTGCATCGCGATCATGGACGAGACCGGGTCGCAGGACCTCAAGATCTGGCTCGCCGACGGCACCAACTACCCCGGCCAGGGCGACATCCGCGGCCGTCAGGACCGCCTCGCCGACTCCCTGCAGAAGATCTACGACCGGATCGGCGAGAACCAGCGCCTCGTGCTCGAGTACAAGTTCTTCGAGCCGGCTTTTTACCACACGGATGTCCCGGACTGGGGAACCTCCTACGCCCAGGTCGCGGCCCTCGGCGACAAGGCCCTGGTCTGCCTCGACACCGGCCACCACGCGCCGGGCACGAACATCGAGTTCATCGTCGCCCAGCTGCTGCGCCTCGGCAAGCTCGGTTCCTTCGACTTCAACTCGCGTTTCTACGCCGACGACGACCTCATCGTGGGCGCGGCCGACCCGTTCCAGCTGTTCCGGATCCTCTACGAGGTGATCCGCGGCGGCGGCCTCGGGCCGGACAGCACGGTCGCCTTCATGCTCGACCAGTGCCACAACGTGGAGGAGAAGATCCCCGGCCAGATCCGCTCGGTGCTCAACGTGCAGGAGATGACGGCGCGCGCGCTGCTCGTCGACCGCGCCGCACTCACCGCGGCGCAGGACTCGGGCGACGTGCTCGGCGCCAACGGCATCCTGATGGACGCCTTCTACACGGATGTCCGCGGGGACCTCGCCGCCTGGCGCGAGTCGCGCGGCCTGCCGGCCGATCCGATGGCCGCCTTCGCGGCATCCGGGTACCAGCAGGCCATCGCCTCCTCCCGCGTCGGCGGCCGGCAGGCCGGCTGGGGCGCGTAACTCCCGCACGCTCCACTCCCCGCACCCGCACGACCCGCACCACCTCCCGAGAGTGAGCGGTTTCGGCGCCACCGGCCCCGGCCTTGGAACCAAAACTGCTCACTCGCGAACTGGGACTGATTTCTAGAAAGAAGAAGAACGCGATGACGAATCCGACAGCAGCGGAGCTGATCGCCCGGTCGAACCGACTGGGCGCAGACCCGAAGAACACGAACTACGCCGGCGGGAACACCTCGGCCAAGGGCATCGAGACCGACCCGGTGACCGGCGAAGCGATCGAGCTGCTCTGGGTGAAGGGCTCGGGCGGCGACCTCGGCACGCTGACCGAGCAGGGGCTCGCCGTGCTCCGGCTCGACCGGATGCGCGCCCTCGTGAACGTCTACCCGGGGCCGGACCGCGAGGACGAGATGGTCGCGGCCCTCGACTACACGCTGCACGGCAAGGGCGGGGCCGCTCCGTCGATCGACACGCCCATGCACGGGCTCGTCGACGCGGCCCACGTCGACCACCTGCACCCCGACTCCGGCATCGCGATCGCGACCGCCGCCGACGGCGAAGCGCTCACGACCATGATCTTCGGCGACAAGGTTGCCTGGGTTCCGTGGCGCCGCCCGGGCTTCCAGCTCGGCCTCGACATCGCTGCCATCAAAGACGCCAATCCGCAGGCCGTCGGCTGCATCCTCGGCGGCCACGGCATCACCGCCTGGGGCGACACGAGCACCGAGTCCGAAGCCAACTCGCTCTGGATCATCGACACCGCCGCCACGTACATCGCCGCGCACTCCACGACCGAGCCGTTCGGCCCCGTGCTCGACGGATTCGCAGCGCTGTCCGCCGACGAACGCCGCGCGAAGGCCGCCGCTCTCGCGCCGACCATCCGCGGGCTCGTCTCCACGGATGCTCCCAAGGTCGGCCACTTCACGGATGCACCGGAGGTGCTGGACTTCCTCTCCCGCGCCGAACACCCGCGTCTGGCCGCGCTCGGCACCAGCTGCCCCGACCACTTCCTCCGCACGAAGGTCACGCCGCTGCTGCTCGACCTGCCGGCCGGCGCCTCGGTCGAGGACTCCATCGCCCGCGTGAACGAGCTGCACGAGCAGTACCGCGCCGACTACCAGGCCTACTACGACCGGAACCGGGCGTCAGATTCGCCCGCAATCCGCGGCGCCGACCCGCTGATCGTGCTCGTTCCGGGCGTGGGCATGTTCAGCTACGGCGCCAGCAAGCAGACCGCGCGGGTGGCCGGCGAGTTCTACATCAACGCGATCAACGTCATGCGCGGCGCCGAGGGCCTCTCCACCTACGCCCCGATCGACGAAGCCGAGAAGTTCAAGATCGAATACTGGGCGCTCGAAGAGGCCAAGCTGCAGCGGATGCCGAAGCCCAGGCCGCTCGCGACCAGGGTCGCGTTCGTCACCGGCGCCGCCTCCGGCATCGGCAAGGCCATCGCCACCCGCCTCGCGGCGGAAGGCGCCTGCGTCGTCATCGCCGACCTCGACCTTGCCAAGGCGCGGGCCGCCGCGGCCGAGATCGGCTCCGAGGACGTCGCGATCGGGGTGCAGGCGAACGTCACAGACGAGGCGCAGGTGCAGGCATCCGTCGATGCTGCCGTGCTCGCCTTCGGCGGCCTCGACCTCGTCGTCAACAACGCCGGGCTGTCGCTGTCGAAGTCCCTGCTCGAGACCACGGTCGCCGACTGGGACCTGCAGCACAACGTGATGGC
>DHJB01000007.1:3261-4687 GCA_002404115.1 Microbacteriaceae bacterium UBA4731 | reverse complement strand
TCGGCGAGTCGCATGCCTGGGCTCCGCTAGCACCCTGAGGGGTCGCATATCGACCTTCGTTGGCCCGATGAAGGTCGATATGCGACCCCTCACGGGCGCGGCGACGCCTACTTGAGGCGGTAGCCCATGCCGCGCACCGTCTCGATGCGTTCGGCGCCGATCTTCGTGCGCAGGTAGCGCACGTACACCTCGACCACGTTCGAGCCGGGGTCGAAGTCCAGCCCCCAGACGCGGCTGAGCAGCTGCTCCCGGCTGAGCACCTGGTCGGAGTGCCGGATGAACTCCTCGGCCAGCGCGAACTCCCGCGCCGACAGGTCGCACGGGGTGCCGTCGACGCTGATCCGGCGGGTCCTGAGATCGAGCTCCAGGCCGCGCGCCTTGAGGGACCCGGCCGCCTCCGGCTGGGAATCCCGCAACCGCAGCCGTACCCGGGCAAGGAGCTCGTCGAACCGGAACGGCTTGGACATGTAGTCGTTCGCGCCGCCCTCGAGGCCGCGCACGATGTCGGCCCCTGAGTCGCGGGCGGTGAGCACGATCACGGCGATCGAGTTGCCCTCGCCCCGGAGGGTCTCGAGGATGTCGAAACCGTCGAGCCCCGGCAGCCCCACGTCGAGGATCATCAGTCCGAATTGGCCGGTCTGCGCCTGGCTGAGCGCGGCGCGGCCTTCGTTGGCCACGGTCACCGCGAAGCCGGCCGCGCGCAGGCCCTTCTCCACGAACGATGCAATGCGGGCCTCATCCTCGGCGATGAGAATTCTGGTCACTGGGTACTCCTCGTGTGCGCGAACTGCGCGTCGGCTGCGGGCGCCGGCTCGCCCGGTGCATCCGCCGGAAATTGCGCATCCGTCCGATCGGGTGCATCCGGCGCGGCGATGAGCGGAATCCAGATCGTGAACGTCGATCCCTGGCCCGGCACGCTGGAAAGCATGACGGTGCCGTCGTGGGCCTCGGCGATCGCCGAGACGATCGAGAGGCCGAGCCCCGACCCGTGCACGCTGCGGCTCGATTCCAGCCGGCGGAAGCGTTCGAAGATCAGTTCCTGTGACTCCGGGGAGATGCCCGGCCCGCTGTCGCCCACCGAGAGCGCCAGCCACGGCCCCGTTCCGGTCTCCGACACCGCGCCCGCGATGAGGATCGGCGTGCCGGGGGTTGAGTACTTGACCGCGTTGTCGGCCAGCTGCAGCCAGGCCTGGGTGATCCGCCCGGCGTCGGCCAGCGCGAGCCCGGCGAAGGACTCGACCAGCCAGGTGCGCGTCGGGTCGAGAGCGGACGCCTTAGCGCCGACGGATGCCGCGAGCGCGTCGATGTCGACCTCGGCGAGGTCGACGAAGTTCGGCGACCGGGACGCGGCCAGCAGGGAGATCTCGGAGACGAGCGTGTTCATCCGGTCGAGTTCGTCGATGGCGAGGGCCCTGGTCGACTCGAC
>DHJB01000007.1:1340-3176 GCA_002404115.1 Microbacteriaceae bacterium UBA4731 | reverse complement strand
TCGTGCCCGATGTCGTCGAGGAGCCGCTGCTGGCTGAGCGACGAGTCGTGCAGCCGCTCGAACATGCTGTTGATGGCCACCGCGAGTTCGGAGACGTCGTCCCGGCCGGTGACCGGGATGCGTTCGGTGAGGTCGGCGGCGTTGCTGCTGGCGGCCGCGGCATCCCGCAGCAGGCGGATCGGGCGCAGCAGCCGGCCCGCCACGACCCAGGCCACCAGGCCGACGAGGATCAGGGCGACGAGGGCGACGCGCAGGTAGATCGTGAACGAGTCGGCCACCGAGGCGAGTTCGGCGTCGAGGTCGTAGGCGGCCACGTACTGGCCGCTGACGGGGTCGCCCGCGACGTTGATCGGAATGATCAGGTAGCGCAGCGTGCCGTGCGCGGTCTTCGCGGTGCCGATGACGAGCTGGGTCGCGTTGCTTTCGGAGACGATCCGGGCGACGAGGGCCTTGTCGTGGTCGATCCGGAACGGCAGGTTCAGGGCCGGAACGAGCGACGGTTTCCCGTCGACGAAGCCGAGCACGCTCTCGTGCGCGTCGGGGATGACCTGCTGCATCGCGACCCGCAGCACCGCGTCGACGGTGGTCAGCGGCGCGGCCGAGGTCTTGCCCGAGGCGATCGCCTGCAGGTCCGGGACCGTGTGCATCAGCTCGGAGTCGACGGCAGCCATGACCCGTTCACGCTGCACGAGGTAGCTGGCGACCCCGGATGCCGCGAGGCCGAGCGCGGTGACCGCGAGGATCGAAACCAGGATTCTGGATCTCACCGACAGCGAGCGGCGTCGCCCGGTTCGCTCGCGCATCCGTGGTACGCGCGAGTGGGCCATGACCCAATTATCCGGTGCCGCCATGCCCGACCCGTTTGCGCCGTATGAGATATCTCTCATCTGGCCGGATGGTCGAGCGAGTTGAGACTGGGGGACTCGCCCCCAACTGGGGTGGACTGTCGAAGCGTCCGCGCCTCGACAGTCCACTAGACATGAACTGGTGCCACGACCCTGCACTTCGAAAGGCCCCGCACCATGCGCCCTAGCTCTCGTCTCCTCCGCGGAGCGCTCCTCGGCACGGTCATGCTTCTCGGGGCGACGGTCACGCCGGCTTGGGCAGTTGGTGGGACATCCGTTGCCATTGTCGATTCGTCGACCAGGGTTCAGGTCGAAGGCAAGATCCTCGTGCTGGCCGGCGGCGACGGTGTCAGCACCGCAGTGGCGGCGACGCCCCTCTCCGACGAAGTTCGGCTGGTCACGGCGGCCGGAACATCCGTCGTGCTCACGGGCGCGCTGACCGACGACGTCACCACGGGCAGCTCCTTCACGGGCACTGTGTCGATTCCCGCGGATGCCGCGGGTGACGTCAATGCGGTCGTCGAAAAGTCGTTGAGCGATGTCGATGCGCTCCCAACTGCGTCCACAACTGTCGACGGCGAATCCGAGGTGGGCCAGGAGATCCTCGCCGCCAGCGCAACGCTCGAGGCGCCGCTCACCGTCGTCGAGGCGACGATCACTGCATCCGCCGACACCGTTCAAACCGCCACGGCACACAAGCTCGACGTGGCCGTGGTGACGCTGCCGACCAATCCGGCGGCATCCGTCATGTCAAACACCGCCATCAGCACGATGACGGTAACGCTCAGCACGTATTGGGCCTCACAGTCCGCCGGCCAGGTCGCGAGCATCTCCAAGCCGGCTGCCGTGCAGCGTTTCGTGTCGCCGAATGCCTGCGATCCGAACACCGTCTGGGATGAGGCGGCGGCGAAGTTCGGACACTCAGCCAACTGGTACTGGGGTGTGGCTGCGGCGAGACATTTGGTCGTCATCGCTCCGGAGTCGTGCGGGC
>DHJB01000007.1:0-1222 GCA_002404115.1 Microbacteriaceae bacterium UBA4731 | reverse complement strand
CGGGCTCGGTTCGGTGGGCTCTCTGGCGGCCGGCGGCCTCATCTGGGCCGGGTACCTGGGCATTGTCGCCACATCGACCATCGCGCACGAATTCGGCCACAACGTCGGGCTGAACCACTCAAACGTGCAGCCGTGTTCCTCCCCGGCACTCACGGCCGCCTCCACCGATCCTTGCGCCGACCAGGAATACGAGGACGCCTACGACATCATGGGCGCCAGCTTCACCTACAGGGATCTGTCCGGCGTTGAGAGGTCAAATCGGCAGTTGATGGCACTCAACGTCACGCAGAAGAGCGTGCTCGGCGCGCTCAATGCCTCCGATCTACCCACGGTCGGTCTGCCGGAGGGGGTCTCCGTGAGCGATTCGGCCTTCACGCTCCTGCCCGCATCCGCGGCATCTGGTCTGCGTGGGATCAAGGCAACCGACCCCCTCACCGGCGACGTGTATTTCGTCGAATACCGATCCGGAACAGGGATGGATGCCGGCTCGATCTATGCCTCGACGGTGGCCCCGCAGTACGCCCCTGGCGTTCGCGTCCTGCGGTTACGGGCCAATGGTTCGTCGGTGGTCCTGACGATGCCGAATGCGGTGATTGGGACCGAGCGTCCGCTGTTCCTGAAGGCAGGGCAGTCGTTCGCCGCGCCGGACCGCAGCGTGAAGATCACGGTCACGGGCGTGGGCACGACCGCGGCGGTCACCATTCACTTGGCTGACACACCTCTGCCGCTGACCACCGTCAAGCCAACCGTCACCGGAACGACGAAGGTCGGTTACACGCTTACGGCGAACCCGGGCACGTGGGGTCCCGCGACGGTGACGCTGGCGTACAAGTGGTACCGGTCGGGAACGGCGATCACCGGCGCGACGGCGAAGAAGTACAAGCTCGCCGGTGCGGATGCCGGCAAGACGCTGACAGTGAAGGTGACCGGTTCCAAGATCGGATACACGAGTGCGGCCAAGGTGTCGGTGGCTACCGCCGCCATCGCGAAGGGCACCCTGAGCGCGGCAACGCCGACGATCACCGGCACGACCAAGGTCGGCTACACGCTCACGGCCAACCCGGGCACCTGGGGCCCGGCGACCGTGACGCTGAAGTACCAGTGGTACCGCTCCGATGTGGCGATCACCGGGGCGACGGCGAAGACCTACAAGCTGGTCTCAGTTGACCGGTACAACACGGTCACGGTGCGCGTCATTGGCTCCAAGCTGGGTTACTCGTGG
>DHJB01000020.1:9675-11869 GCA_002404115.1 Microbacteriaceae bacterium UBA4731 | reverse complement strand
AGCATCTTCACGGCGGTGGTCTTGCCTGCCCCGTTCGGACCGAGCAGCGCCGTCACCGTGCCGCGCGGAACGGACAGGTCGAGCCCGTCGAGGGCGCGAACCGGGCCGCTCTTCGACTCGTACGTTTTGGTCAGGCCGATGGCCTCGATGATGGTCATGCGGATGTCCCTGCCGGTGGGGATGGGGTGAGTAGCGCTGGATGCTGTGCCCCCACGTTATTACGCGTCGACGGCGGTTGTCACCACCGGCGCGGTGTCGGTTATTGACCCCCCAAAATGGTCGCGACTACGACGCCGACGGTTTCAGGCACGGTGCGTGTCGGCTCGGTGCTCACTGCGACCGCCGCATCCTGGATGCCCGCCCCTGAGTCATTCTCCTACCGGTGGAATCGGGCGGGCGTCGCAATCACAGGCGCCACCGGTCGCTCCTACCCGGCTGACAGCCACCGACCTGGGAAAGACGATCTCCGCGGTCGTCCACGGCGATAAGACCAACTACGCGACCGCGTCACGCACGTCCGCCGCCACCGCCGGCGTTGCCAGGGGCATCCTCAAGGCCGCTGTGCCGACGATTTCGGGCACGGTCCTGGTCGGCTACGTCCTTGGCGCAAGCACCGGCCTGTGGAGCCCCGGCCCGGTCAGGTTCACCTACCAGTGGAAGCGCGCTGGCGTCGCCATCACCGGCGCGACGGCGTCGAGCTACACGCTCGTCAAGTCCGACCTCGGCAAGACGCTCACCGTGACGGTGCGGGGCACGAAGACCGCCTACACGTCGACGTCGAAGACCTCGGTCGCGACCCACGCCGTGTGAACGAGTTACGACCGAACCTGCTCCCCACGAGGTACGACAAGGCCAGCGGCGTCAACGGGCCCTTCACGGGCAAGCCCTCTTTCTCCTCCGCGCTGTATTTGACCAGCCACCGCAGCGTGCCGTACCAATCGGGCGCGCGGCGGGCGAGGACGGCCTCGCGTTCGGTCTCGTCACGCATCCGTCGATCCAGGTCGGCAAGCTGCACCGCCCGCTGCTCCCGGGTCACGTCCATGACGCACTCCTTAGCACCTCATGGTGTGACGCAAGCATGAATTTCCCGATACGTCTAGGGGGTACAACTCGGAAACGCCTGCCGCTAACGTTCTTCCATAAGAACTAAAACAAAGGGAGTTTCAGGTTATGCGAATCACGTGCCCATTCTGTCGTTCACAGGCGAACCTTACTCCCAACCCTGCGCACAACGAGCGGACTTATCTTCCGGTCTACCTGCTCAAATGTTCGGGCTGTGACAACACAAGTGTGAGACGTGAACCGGTGCGCCAGCCTCGTATTTCCTTCGCTCGCTAGGCCGCACGCCAGCGCACGCCGGGCGGTTGGTCCCGGCGCGCGAAGCGGGGTCGGGTCAGGCGATGACGCCGGCGCCGAATTCCTCGATCCCGATGAGGGGTTTGATCCTGGCCTGGATCTCGCCCCGGACGAAGTTCCGTCGGATCACGTTGTCGCAGTACACGTTGCCGATCGCGCCGAGGATCATGGCCTGGTCGAGCGACAGGTACCGGCGGGCGACGAGACCCGACTTGACCGCGACGGCATCGTAGAAGCCACCCTCGCCGTAGGCCTTGAGTTCACGCTCGATCTTGACGAGGTTGTCGAAGGCCTGCTTCGGTTCGTACTGCATGGCCAGGAACGCCGCGTGCGGCGTGACGACCCCGTCGCCCCAGGCCGGCGTCGGGTTGTTGCCCACGCGGCATCCGGCGAAACCGCCGTCGGTGTTGGTGCCCTCCATGTCGGAGGCGTAGCCGCCCGGGTCCATCCCAATGGCGTCGACGCCCCACGCGGTGTATCCGCCGCCGGGCCGGCTGGCCGGCGAGAATCCCCAGTAACCGTACTTGGCGTCGTCCATCCCGAACTCGCGCTGGGCGCGCACCGTGAGCGGGTGGTTGGCCCCCCACGACTTCGGTGCCCAGCTGGCCTCTGGCACGAACAGGTCGGGCATGAGGGCCTCGAACATGTCGCCGCCCCAGCTCGGGACGATGTGCATGCCGCGGTACGTGAATGCGCCTTCGAAGACGTCGATGCCCGCGTAGGTGCGGTGCTCGCCGACCGGCTTCTGTTCCAGCCAGGACCAGTCGCAGGAGTCCGGGAACACCCGCTGGGTGGCGTAGTAGTGGGCCGGCGGAATCTGGCCGTGGGCGATGCCGAT
>DHJB01000020.1:8677-9410 GCA_002404115.1 Microbacteriaceae bacterium UBA4731 | reverse complement strand
CCGCGCAGGAGGCCGGCCGCGATGCCGGGGCGGGCATCCTTGTCGTAGAACATGCCGAAGTTCATCTTGCGCAGCAGCGTGTTTGCCAGCAGGGCGACCGCGGGTTCGGCGTTGCGCACGACCATGAGCGAGGCGGCGAACCATCCGTTGTCCACGCTGGACAGGAACGGGTAGACCGTGTTGCCGTCTTCGGGCCACACCGTGACGACATCTCCGGTGGCTTCGTCGTACCAGTTGTAGAACATGCCGCTGGGTTCGTGGTGCTTCACGCGGGACACGGTCGTGAGGGTCTGCGTCAGCAGCCGCCGGCACTCCCCCGCGCTGATGATCCCCAGGTCGCGTGCGACGACGGTGCTCCACAGGTAGCCGCCGATGTTGGTCGGCGAGGTGTAGCCGCTGCGCCTGGGCGCATCCAGCGGTCCGCTGATGTTGTCGGCGGGCAGCCCGGTGTGGGGATCGGTCATCGCGACCAGCGAGTCCCAGGTGTCACGGGCCCAGCGTTGGATGGTTGCGCGGTCGACGCCGCCGCCCAGCGCCCCTGATGCGGACGGCGTCCTGAACGTTGTGGCGCCCGCCGGGGCCGCACTCGCGGTGGCCATCCCGAAGGCGGCGACGGATGCGCCCCCCACGAGGAACTGGCGGCGGGTTGCTGCGCCGGCGGCGCGGATGCGATCGGGGGTTTCAGTCATGGTGTGCTGATGTTCCTTCGTGTCGTCGTTGACCTTGTGTGGCA
>DHJB01000020.1:7787-8576 GCA_002404115.1 Microbacteriaceae bacterium UBA4731 | reverse complement strand
ACCTCCTCGAGGGTCCCCGGTTCTTCGAACAGGTGGGTGGCTCCGGGCACCAGGACCATCTCGTGCTCGGCCGGCAACCGTTCGCCGGCCCATTCGTTGAGCGAGATGACCTGACCGTCGCGGGCCCCCACGATCAACAGGGTCGGCGCTCGCACCTGGCCCAGCGCGTCCTCGGCGAGGTCGGGGCGACCGCCGCGGGAGACCACCGATTTGACGACATCCGGGAGCGCGGCCGCGGTGCCGAGGGTCGCGGCGGCACCGGTGCTCGCCCCGAACAGCCCGACGGGCAATCCCTCGCATTCCGGTTGGCCGCCGATCCCGTCGACGACAGCGGTCAGCCGGTCGGTGAGCAGGGGGATGTCGAAGCGCAGCGAGGCGTCCACGGCGTCGCGTCGCGCCTCGGCGGGGGTCAGCAGGTCGAACAACACCGTGCCGAATCCGCCCTCGTGCAGCGCCTTCGCCACCTGGAGGTTGCGCGGGCTGCGCCTGCTGCTTCCGCTGCCGTGGGCGAAGACGACGACCCCCTTGGCCCCGGCCGGGACGTCGACGTCGGCGTCGAGTTGCACGTCTCCCGCACTCACCGTGATTGACCTGATCATGACCGCACTCCTCCATCTGGAATATCTCGGCTTTTGCCTGGACACGCTTCGTGGCCTCCATAGTGCGTCGCCCTGGGGCTGCCCGCTAGGCCGCCTGGGGCGCCGCGCCCGGGACCAAAGGCACTGTTTTGACGCCGGACCGCCGTCGACACTGGACGCATGCCCGGTGAATTGAACGCGCAACAGATCG
>DHJB01000020.1:0-7587 GCA_002404115.1 Microbacteriaceae bacterium UBA4731 | reverse complement strand
TCTCGGAGATCCGATCCCTGGCCGTTCCCCTGGGCGGCGCCGAAGACCTGGGCGAACTCGTCGACCGGGCGGGATCCGCCCGATTCGTCTGCATCGGTGAGGCCTCGCACGGCACGCACGAGTACTACCGGTGGCGGGCACTGCTCAGCCGGCGGCTCATCGAGGAGCACGACTTCACCTGGGTCGGCGTCGAGGGCGACTGGCCCGACTGCTGGCGGATCAACCGCTGGGTGCGCGGCCAGGAGGACCAGGAGCTCGACGTCTACGGCCTGCTCGCCGGGTTCGAGCGGTGGCCGACCTGGATGTGGGCGAACCAGGAGGTGGCGGAATTCCTCGCGTGGCTGCGCGAGCGCAACCTGGTCCGGCCCGAAAACGAACGCGTCGGGTTCTACGGCCTCGACGTGTATTCGCTGTGGGACTCGTTGCGCGAGATCATCGCCTGGCTCGAGACGAACGCGCCCGACGCGGTGACGGCCGCGATGCGCGCCTGGCAGTGCTTCGTGCCCTACCGGGAGGACCCGCACCGGTACGCCTGGGGCACGAGGCTGGTGCCGGAGTCCTGCGAGGCCGACGTGGTCGCCTTGCTCGTCGAGGTGCGCCGCCGCACCCGGGACCTCGCGGACGACGAGGAGGCGTTCGACGCGGCGCAGAACGCGGAGGTCGCCGCCGACGCCGAGCACTACTACCGCATCATGGTGCGCGGCGATCGCGAGTCGTGGAACATCCGTGACCATCACATGGCCGACACGATCGACCGGCTGGCACACCACCTCGGGCCGACGTCCAAGGGCCTGGTCTGGGAACACAACACGCATGTCGGCGACGCGAGGGCCACCGACATGGCCGCCGACGGGCTCGTCAACGTCGGGCAGCTGGTGCGCGAGCGCCATGCCGCCGACGGCGTGGTCCTGGTGGGCTTCGCGTCGTACGGCGGGACGGTTCTCGCCGCGGGCGCCTGGGGCACGCCGGAGCAGGCTCTCCCTGTGCCGGATGCCCGGGCCGGCAGCCACGAGGATCTCCTGCACCGCGCGCTCGGCGAGCCGGCCGTGCTGGTGTTCGGCGACGACCGGTCCGGCCCGTGGCTCTCCGCCTGGTTGCCGCACCGCGCGATCGGCGTGGTCTACCAGCCCGGGCACGAGTCAGGGAACTACGTGCCGACGCGGATGGGCGGCCGCTACGACGCGCTGCTCTGGTTCGAGCAGACGGAGGCGTTGCGGCCGCTCCATCACGAGGCCAGGCCGGAAGAGCCCGAGTTCGAGACCGAACCGACCGGCTTCTAGTTCGCCGGCATCGGTTCACCGGCCGTCGCCGGCGTCACTTTACTTCGAGGACGCGAGGATGTCGGCGACGAAGACGATGGTGTCGGTGCCGCTGATGCCCGCGGAGCTGTTGCCCGCCGTCCCGTAGCCGAGCTTCGGCGGAATCACGATCACGACCTGGGAGCCCACCGTCTGGCCGATGAGGCCCTGCGCGAAGCCGGGCACGACCTGGCCCAGGGGGAATGAGGTCGGTCCGCCCTTGCCCCAGCTCTGGTCGAAGACCTTGCCGCTGGACCAGATGACGCCCGTGTACTGCACGGTCACGGTTGCACCGGCGGCGACGGTTGCTCCGGTGCCCTTCTTGAGCACCTCGGTCTGGAGGGCCTTCGGCGCATCGGCCTTCGGCACCGTAACGGTCGGCGCGCCGTCGCCGGCGAGCGCGACGGTGGGGAAGCCATCCTTCGGCTTCTGGGTCGCGCCGGTCGCGCGGGTCGGAACCGTGTTCTTGACGTCGATCACGAAGACGATGTTGTCGGTCTTGCCGACCCCGAGGTTGGTGTTGCCGGTTGCGCCGAACGCGTCGGCCGGCGGCACGACCACGGCGACCCGCGATCCCACCTTGGAGCAGGCGATGCCCTTGATGATGCCCGGGATGACGCTCTTGCCGGCGGCCACGCTGACGACCAGTCCGGGATCGGTTCCGTAGCCTCCCGCGCTGAGCTTCTTGCCGGTCGAGGCGTTGTAGGCGGCATACGCGATCGCCACGGAATCACCGGTCTTGACGGCTTTTCCCTTGCCGTTGCTGACGACGGTGCGCTGAGTCTTGCCGGCCTTCAGGGGCGAACCGAAGGACACCTTCGGTTCGGCACCAACGGCACCCGTGACCTTGATGGCATCCGAACTCGTGCCTGACTCGGTGCAGCCGAGCGCACTGGTCGCGGAGGCTGTCGCTTCGCCGGACGGCGACGCGCTGCACCCGGCGAGCGCGAGGACCGCCACGGTGGCGACGGTGAAGAAGATGGGGAGTGTGCGCACGAGGCTCTCTCTGTTTGAAGATGGGACTCGGAAAGTATCCCCGATCAGGCTATGCGCCCGCTGAGTGCGACCGCCCGGACTAGAGTCCCTCGGCGATCGCGGCCGTGGCGTGCAGCCAGGCCTCGCGGGTGCGCGGGGCGAGGGCATCGATGTTCAGCGGGCCGCCGGAGACGAGGGCGGGGTCGTATGGCACGTCGACGACCGCGCGGGTGAGCTGATCGAAATGTTCGTGCAGCCGACGCGACAGTTGCTTGTCGGCGGTCTTGGCCGGTGAGGCCAGGATCGTGACGGCCTGGGCGACCTTCTCGGCATGGCCCTTCTGGCGCAACCCGTCGAGCAGGGACGCCGCGCCGTATCCGGTGTCCTCGCGGATGGTCGAGACGACGACGAGCTGGTCGGCGGTTTCGACGGCGGCCTCCCAATTGGATGCGCGCATGTTGTTGCCGGTGTCGATGATGACTACGCGGTAGAAGCGACTCAGCGCGGCGTGGAGTTTGCCGAAGGCGACATCGTCGATGCTGGCCGCGCCGGCCGGGTCGAGGTCGGAAGCAAGCGCGTCGAACCGGGCCTCACCCTGGTTTCGCACATAGGCGTCGAGGTCTCCCACGCGAGCGGTGCTGGAATAGGCGAAATCCTCGAGGTCCCGGAGCAGGTCAACGGCGGTGTTCGTGTGATGGGCCGCCTGCACCCGCACTCCGAGGGTTCCCATCGTCTCGTTGTTGTCCCACGCGAGCGTGTAGCCGCCGCGGTGCATGCCGAAGGTCGCCGCGATCAGCAGCGTCGCGGTCGTCTTGTGCGCTCCACCCTTGGGGTTGAGCACGACGATGGTGCGAGGTCCATTCAGTGGGCGCTGCACGGCAGCGATAGCGGCGCGGTGCGAGACCTCGATGCCGCCGGGGGCCGGGGAGATGAGCCCGCCGCTGAGCCGGCGAATGGTTCCCCGCCAACCCTGCAGCGCCGGGCTCACCGGGAGGGGTGGCCGCGAACTGAGGAAATTGGCGAGATTCGGGGGGAAGACCTCGCCCTCGGGCTCGGACAGGGCGGCCGGCGGCTCGTAGGGCTCGACGGGTGTTTCCGGCGTCGCGGATGCCGGAAACGGCACGGACTTCGGCACGGGCATCGCCACGGTCATCGGCAGAATGTCGAGGTCCAGCGCTTCGTCGACGTCATCGTCGTCGCTGTCGTCATCCGCGTCATCGTCGTAGTCGGCGTCACCGACGTTGATGCCCAGGCCGAGGTGTGCGCGGAAGTCGGATACCGGGGCAAACCGGCTCGCCTTGGGCTCGTCGGTGTCGTCGGAATCGTCGGCATCGGAGCCGGGTTCGGAGCCCTCGGTGGCATCGTCGGCATCGTCAACAAAGGAGGCGGGCCTGAGGTTCTCGGCGGACGGAGGCGTCGGGATGAAGTCCCCGTCGTCCTCGACCCGCCCGTCGGGATGAACGATCAACGGCGTATGGCCTTGCTCATCCTCGGCCAGGAGCCGGACCGCCCGGCCGAGCGCGAGCGCCGTCGCCGTGACCCTGGTGATGATTTCTTCCCGGACACCGGCTTCGTCGGCCGCCGCCACGTGCTGGCTGACGCCGTCGATGGTTATTTCTCCGGTCGAGTCGCCTCGAATAAGGGCGCTGATGCGGGGCACCGCTTGTACGTTCTGCGTCATAGTCAGTCTCTTTCCATCCTGCTCAGCAGCCTTGCGATGCCTTGAGCAGTTTAACCGCGCGGTCGAGCCCCGTCCAACAGACTCGCCCCTCGACGGGGGTCAGCGCAACTGCACGAGGTCACGGACGTCGTCTCGCGGGAGCTCGTCCGCAACGGCGACGACCTGCATCGCGAGGAGGTTCACGGCGCCGCCGATGGTGGTGAGGAAGGCGGTATCGGCCGCGTCTCGGCCGGTCGCGATGCGCATGAGGGTCTGTCTTGGTGCCAGCGTGGTCGCGTCGACGACATGCCACGCCCCCTCGACGTATGCTTCGGCAACGGCGTGGAAGTCCATCGGGTCGAGCCCGGGGGCGTACACGGCGACCAGTCGTGCCGGCACATCGAGCGCACGCAGAAGCGCGATAACGAGGTGCGCGTAGTCGCGGCACACTCCTTCCCTGGCCAGCAGGGTGCGAACCGCGCCGTCCGTGGGCAGGCTTGCGCCCGGCACATAGCGTAGCCTTTGCCCCACCCACGAACTGGCTCCCGCCAGGAGGTCGATCCCGTGGAGTCCGGCGAATTCTGCGCGCGCGGTGGGTCCGAGCCGGTCCGACTCGCAGTAGCGGCTCGGGCGCAGGTAGCGCACCAAGTCGATGGCGGTCACCTCCGCCGGGGACGCCTGGCCGACCACCTCGACGTCGTAGCTGATCTCGATCTGCCCCGGCCCGACATCCGCTACCTGCAGCCTCGTGCCGTGCTGGTCGACGATCTCCCGGTACGGCAGCGGCAGCCCGCCCTGTGCGATCGTCAGCGACTCGGACGCGTCGGCTTCGGCGGCGACGGCCACCGACAGGACGAGTTGCGCGGGCGCCAGCGCCTCGAGCACGAGGTGCGCGGATGCGTTGCGTTTCATTCCCCGATGATGACACGTCGGCCGGGCGGGCCGGAAACCCCGCGGCGTGCGCGGGGCCTCCGGTTCACCACTCGGTCAGCGCAGGCCGATGCTGACGTAGTAGCTTTGGCCGTCGTCCAGCGTGACGCCGATTCGCGTCGGGGCTGCCGCTCGAAACCTGCATTGGGTCCTCCGGGAAATGGCAGGGTTCGGGTCCCGGCCAAGGCCCACAGTCTGTTGAGTGAGGATTCCTCCCGTCAACGCCCCGGATGGGGGGCATACGCGCTCAGGGCGTGCTGCTATCACGTGGCTTCCCGCCAGTCGCGCCGCACCCACCCACCGGCAGAGCGAGCCGGGGCGCCCGATGCGCTGCAGGTGCGCCGCTCGCGGGAGGCGCGCCACCCGCGAAGCGGGGTACTTCCCGCGCCACGAAAACGCCGACCTCGTCGGCCCCGGCGGCGAGGTCCGGGATCTATGCCAATCCGGGAATATGCAGCCAGCCGGCCGAGATCAGCACGACGACCGTGTTGAGGATGAGCGCGACAATCGTGATCGCCGGGGTGCCCTTCCGGCCCGCGCCGCGCAGCACGAGGATCAGCACGAGCACGACCTCGAGGATGACCGCGAACAGGAACGTCGTGAACGGCGCCGGGAGCGCCGTGAAGACGGAGACCAGCATCAGCGCCGCGGCCGCGATCTCTGCGATCGGGAGCAGCGACGTGCCGCGCGTGCCGCGCTTGCCGCGAAGCCGCCCCGCCCCGTCGAAGATGGCCAGGGCCGCCGCGAGGACGGTGAGGATGACAAGCCAGGAGAGGGTGATCATGCTGCTGCCTTTCAAGAAGCCGGTTTTCACGAGTCACCGAATGCGGCGCCGCGATCCCCAAGGCTAGCGGTCGTGGGTTAGCGGGGTGCCATCCGGAGGGCGCCGTCCATCCGGATGGTCTCCCCGTTGAGGTAGTCGTGGTCGATCATCGCGAGGGCGAGCTTGGCGTATTCGTCGGGCCTGGCGAGCCGGTGCGGGAAGGGCACCCCGGCGGCGAGGCCGGCGCGGAATTCCTCGCTGATGGTGGCCAGCATGGGCGTTTCGACGATGCCGGGGGCGATGGTGTTCACCCGGATGCCATACTGCGCCAGGTCCCTGGCCGCCGGGAGGGTCAGCGCCACGATCCCGCCCTTCGACGAGGCATACGCCGCCTGGCCGATCTGCCCCTCGTACGCCGCGATGGAGGCCGTGTTGATGATGACGCCGCGCTGCCCGTCCTCGTCGGCCTCGGTCTGTGCGATCGCCTCGGCGGCGATGGCGAGCACGTTGAAGGAGCCGATCAGGTTGACCTGCACGACCGTGGCGAACAGGCCGAGGTCGTGCACGCCTTTCTTGCCGAGGATGCGCATGGACGGCGCGATGCCGGCGCAGTTGATGACGGTGCGCAGCGGCCTGCCGGCCGAGGCGATGCTGACGGCATGGCGCACGTCATCCGGCCTGGTGACGTCGGTCGCGATGTACTCGACGCCCTCGACCTGCGGCGCCTTCTCAATGCTGGCGGCCAGGTCGAGCGCGAAGACGCTCGCACCGCTTCTGGCCAGTGCGAGTGCCGTCGCTGCGCCGAGGCCGGATGCTCCCCCGGTGACGATTGCTGCCGTGTTGGTGAGCTGCATGATTCTCCTTCTGGGTGTCGGCGTCAGACGAACGCGGAAATGCCGGTCACTGCCCTGCCAACCAGGAGTGCATTGACTTCGTAGCTTCCCTCGTAGGAGTAGATGGCTTCGGCGTCGGCGAAGATCTTGGCCATTTCGAAGTCGGTGCTGATGCCGTTTCCGCCGAGGAGCCCGCGGCCGAGGGCGACCGTGTCGCGCATCAGCGAGGTGCAGGTTGCCTTGGCCAGGGCAGCCTGGTCCATGGTCAGGCGCCCGCTCTCCTGCAGGCGCGCCATCTGGATCATCAGGGACAGCGACATGGTGGCGTTGCCGATCATGCGCACGAGCTGCTCCTGCACGAGCTGGAAGGATGCGATCGGCTTGCCGAACTGGCGGCGTTCCATCGCGTAGGCGCGAGCAACGTCGAAGGCGGCGAACTGCTGGCCAACGGCCTGCCAGGCCACCCACACCCGCGAATTGCGCAGCAGCACGTTCGTGTCCCGGAAGCTCCGGGTGCCCGGCAGCCAGTTGGTGACCGGGATGCGCACGTCGCGGAAGGTGAGGTCGGCGTTCTGCACGATCCGCAGGGCGATCTTGTTCTCGATGAGCGTGGACGTGAATCCGGCGCGCTCCTTCTCGACGATGAAGCCCTTGATCTGCTGGTCGTCGGTGTCCCGGGCCCACACCAGCACGTAGTCCGCCATGGCGCCGTTGCCGATCCAGCGCTTCTGGCCGTTGAGCACCCAGTCGTCGCCGTCGCGGGTCGCCGTGGTTTCCATCTCCCGCGAAATGTCCGACCCGTGCTCCGGTTCGGTCAGCGCGAAGGCGCCGATCTTCCGAAGCGCCAGGAGATCCGGCAGGAGCCTGGCGCGCTGGTCGTCAGAGCCGAGCGTCTCGATCGCGGCGGCGAAGAGCTCGTGGTGCACCCCGAAGAACGTGGAGACAGAAGTGTCGGCCCTGGTGAGTTCCATCTGCAGCAGGCCCATCAACAGGTGGTTGGTGCGGCCCTGACCGATTCCGCTGAGGTTCTGCTCGGCCAGTTTGGGCAGCAGGCAGAACGGGAACTCCGCGCGGTTCCAGTACTCCACCGCGACGGGGCGCACCTCGGCGCGGAAGAATGCCCGAGCG
>DHJB01000006.1 GCA_002404115.1 Microbacteriaceae bacterium UBA4731 | reverse complement strand
CCGGCCTCCCCCGCCTCGCGCGCCAGCCGCAGGCACGGGAACGAGTCGAGATCGGGCGGCTCGAAGGTCAGCTCGCCGATCGCCGCCAGGTCGAGCGCCGGCACCTCGGTGTCGGCGCGCTGCGGGAAGTGCAGCGCGTAGGAGATCGGCACCCGCATGTCCGGGTAGCCGAGGTGGGCGAGCGACGCGCCGTCGTTGAGGTTGACCATTGAGTGGACAATCGACTGCGGGTGTACGACGACGTCGATCCGTTCGTAGGGGACCCCGAACAGGTGGTGCGCCTCGATCATCTCGAAGCCCTTGTTCATCAAGGTGGCGCAGTCGATCGTGATCCTCCCCCCCATGTCCCAGGTCGGGTGGGCGAGCGCCTCCTCGCGGGTCACCGCGTCGAGGTCGGTTCGCCCCCGCAACGGCCCGCCCGACGCCGTGATCACCAGCCGCTCCACCGTTCCCGGCGGCTCGGCACCGATCAGCTGGAACAGGGCCGAGTGCTCCGAATCGACCGGCAGCAACCTCGCGCCGGTGGCCTCGGCCAGCGCCGTGACCAACTCGCCACCGATCACCAGGCTCTCCTTGTTCGCCAATGCCACGTCGATGCCCTCGGTGAGCGCCACGATCGTCGGGCCGAGGCCCGCGGCGCCGACGATCCCGTTCAGCACCAGGTCGGCGCCCGACGTCGCAATCAGCTCGCGAATCCCGTCCTCGCCGGCCAGGACCGTGCCGTTCCAGGCCTGCTTTGCCTGCGTAGCGGCCTCGGGGTCACCCAGGGCAACCGCCGGTACGCCGTGCTCGCGCGCCTGCTCGAGCGCCTGCTCCCAGCTCGATTCGGCGGCCAAGCCGACCACCGACAGCTCGTCGCTTGCAGCGACTATTTCAAGCGCCTGGGTGCCGACCGACCCGGTGCAGCCGAGGATCAAGACCTTCCTCATGTCAGGAAGGGTAGGGAGCGACGCGTCCGGGGCTGTTCAGGCCGCGGTGTCAAGGGCAAGCTGTTGCGGGTGCAGCCCACCCCGCAGTGTTGTGGCGAGCGCCCGACGCCGCCGCTCGAGCGCCTCGGCGTAGGTGCCGTGGATCGAGCCCCGAGCCGGCGCGGTTGTGATCCCGTACGCCTGGTGCATCGCCTCCTTCAGCGTTTGCCGGAAGAGCTTGCCGTGCCAGCTCCGATCGCGGCGGCCAACTGCGATGTGGACCAGCTCGTGGAGCAGCGTCTCCTGCGCATCGCCCGGCCGAATCCCCGGGTACGCAGTCACCGAGATGCGCCGCTCCGCGGGCACCGCGAAACCGAGGTTCCGCCGGGGGTGCGCCGAGGCGCGACGCACGGTCAGCATCGGGAGGCTGCGCGCCAGCGAGCCCCGGCTGCCGCCGAAGACCGGGAGCGTGCAGAGCCATCGCATCTCGCGCTGAAGGTCGAGCCCGGCGACTTCGTAGTAGCGGGTTGGGCGCCGCGGATCTGCGCGCTTCGAGGATCGCATCGCGGCCTTGATCCTGCCGCTCGCACCGGCGTCAAGTGACTTGCGGCGGCTTCGCCGCCTGACATGCCAGTGCCGCGACACTCTGTGTCGCGGCCTATCAATAAACGAACGCGACCGACAGGTAGTAGCCGATCACGATCGTGAACAAGACCGCGTCGAGGCGGTCGAGCAGGCCGCCGTGGGGACCGAAGATGCTGCCCGTGTCCTTGATCCCGAGATCGCGCTTGACCATCGACTCGAAGAGGTCGCCGATAGGCGCCACAGCCGCCACAGCCGCGCCCATGATCAGCGCATCGGTTCCGGTGAGCCAATCCTGGTAGAGCCCGGCGAACCAGAAGGCCATCGTGCCGATCACGAAGCCGCCGATCAGTCCCTCCAGTGTCTTGTTCGGCGACAGGCGAGGAGCAATGCGTCGGCGGCCGAACAGGCGGCCGGTCGCATAGGCGGCGGTGTCGGTGGCGAAGGTCCCGACCAGCACGTCGATCAGCAGCGCCCCACCATGGTTCGGAAGGTCGCGCAGCAGCACCGCGTGAACGAGCGGCAATCCGATCCAGACGATCCCGAGCAGCGTCACTGCCATCGAGACCGTCACGCCCTGGCGGTGATCGCGATTGGCGCTGAAAAGGAACAGGAGCGGGAACGAGGCGACGGCGACCATCAGCACTTGAAAAGAATTGCCGAAGTGCGCGGCGATGATCATCGCGGGCACGGCCGCAAAGCCCGCCACCTGCACCGGGCGCATCGACCGCGCCATCAGGAAGTACTCGCGAAGGCCGATCACCCCGAGCATCACCATCGCCGCCGCGAACACGACGCCGCCCAGCGCCGTGATCGCGATCGCGAACACGATCCACGGGATCGCCACCAGGATCCGCTTGAGGGTCTCCCCGCTGGGCCCACGCCGGCGGCGTCGCTCGGGCTGTGGCTCCGGCGGCGCCTCCGGCGCAAACGGCTCCATCTCCAGAGAGTCGGGGTCGTCGCCGAAGATCGGCTCCACCGAGCGACTGTCGTCGCCGAAGATCCGGTCGGCGTCGTCGAGGAAGCGCCCACGCTTGCGTCCTTCTTG
>DHJB01000060.1:21332-22625 GCA_002404115.1 Microbacteriaceae bacterium UBA4731 | reverse complement strand
GAGCACCTGGGCCCACGGCAGGTTTTCGAACACGTCCTGTCGCACGTCGAAGGTGGGCTGGATGTCGAGGGTCACCCGGGTGACGACGCCCAGGGCGCCGAGCCCGACCACCATTCCGGCGAAATCGGGGGTGCCGGCGCGGGAAACGGTGAGCAGCCCTCCGTCGGCGGTCACGATCTCCAGGCCGCGAACGGCGGTGGACAGGTTGCCGTTGCGGTTCCCCGAGCCGTGCGTGGCCGTGGCGATGGCGCCGGCAATGGAGATGTGCGGCAGGGAGGCGAGGTTGTGCAGGGCGAATCCCTGACGGTGCAGGACCTCGGCGAGGGTGCCGTACCGGGTTCCGCCGCTGACGGCGACGGTGCCGGCCGCGGCGTCCATGACGATGTCCGGGTCGAGGTTCTCCAGGGAGACCAGCACCCCGGCCGAGTCGGCGCTGTCATTGAACGAGTGGCGCGAGCCCAGGGCGTGCACGTGCCCGGCCCCTGCCACGGTCTCCCGCACCTCGTCGACCGTGGCCGGCCGCCGGATGGCCGCCGCGCCGTAGCGGTAGTTGCGTGCCCAGTTCAGTTCTTCAGCCACGGTCTGCGTCCTCGCTCGTCTCAACCCGCATATTTGATGCAATTCACAACATAACAAGGTGTTTCGCCACGGGGCGATTCATGACGATTTTTGGCCCGTCGGACGCCAGGCCGCTGCGGCCCGGGTGCGGCAGGCGCAGGCGCTCTTCTCGGAGCTTGTGTAGTTGACATCCTCGGATAAACGAATATGTTTATACCCAGAACATTTTCCGTCGGACTCGCGCCTCCGCGCCGGCCCTGAACTTCTGGAGCACTCAATGGCGAACGCGCCCACCCCCGCCGACAAATTTTCCTTCGGCCTCTGGACCATCGGTTACAACGGGGCCGACCCGTTCGGCGGCCCGACCCGCCCCGCGCTGGACACCGTCGAGGCGGTCACGCGCCTGGCCGAGCTCGGCGCCTACGGCCTCACCTTCCACGATGACGACCTGTTCACGTTCGGTTCCACGGCCGCCGTCCGCCAGCACGAGATCGACCGCCTCAAGCAGGCCCTCGCCGACACCGGCATGACCGTGCCCATGGTCACCACCAACCTGTTCAGCCAGCCCGTGTTCAAGGACGGCGGCTTCACCTCCAACGACCGCGCGGTTCGCCGGTTCGCGCTGCGCAAGGTGCTGCACAACATCGACCTCGCCGCCGAGCTCGGCGCGCAGACGTTCGTGATGTGGGGCGGGCGCGAGGGCGCCGAGTACGACGCGGCCAAGGACATCCGTTC
>DHJB01000060.1:9914-21103 GCA_002404115.1 Microbacteriaceae bacterium UBA4731 | reverse complement strand
GGGCACGCGATGGCGTTCATCACCACCCTGGAGCGCCCCGAGCTCGTCGGGGTGAACCCGGAGGTCGGGCACGAACAGATGGCCGGGCTCAACTTCACCGCCGGCATCGCCCAGGCGCTCTACCAGGGCAAGCTGTTCCACATCGACCTCAACGGCCAGCGCGGCATCAAGTACGACCAGGACCTCGTCTTCGGCCATGGCGACCTGCACAACGCCTTCTCGCTCGTCGACCTGCTCGAAAACGGCGGCCCGAACGGCGGACCCGCGTATGACGGCCCGCGCCACTTCGACTACAAGCCCAGCCGCACCGAGGACATCACCGGCGTCTGGGACTCGGCCGCGGCGAACATGCGCACCTACCTGCTGCTCAAGGAGCGCGCGGCGGCGTTCCGCGCCGACCCGGAGGTGCAGGAGGCGCTTGCCGCCTCGCGCGTGCCGGAACTCTCGGTGCCGACCCTCGCCGCGGGCGAGAGCTACGCGGAGCTGCTCGCCGACCGTTCCTCCTCGGAGGACTTCGAGCCGGACGCCTACTTCGGCGACAAGGGCTTCGGCTTCGTGCGACTGCAGCAGCTGGCGCTCGAGCACCTGCTCGGCGCGCGCTAGCAGCCGCCGCGTCTCGCGTCCCGCCGAGATTCGCCGAGATTGACACTTCCGGTCGAGATTGACAGGTATGCCGGTCAATCTCGACCGGAACTGACAAGGTCGGCGGGCATGCCCCGCCGGCGGGCGCCGGACCCGAGCCCGAGCCCGGGCCGAGCCCACACTCCCTCCGCGCATAACTCCTGCAGTTTCGAGGATGCAGTGGCAGCCCCCGCGGATTCCCGCGGGAGCCAGCCGCCGGCATCCGGAATTGCAGGAGTTACGCGCACGACCCACCACCGATCCACCGGAGAATGAAGCCATGACATTGATTGCCGGGGTCGACTCGTCGACCCAGAGTTGCAAGGTCGTTATTCGCGATGCCGCGACCGGGGCCCTCGTGCGCACCGGCCGCGCGTCCCACCCGGTCGGAACCGAGGTCGACCCGGAGGCGTGGTGGATGGCCCTGCAGTCCGCTCTCGCGGAGGCAGGCGGCCTGGCCGATGTCGCCGCGATCGCGGTCGGGGCGCAGCAGCACGGCATGGTCGTGCTCGACGACGAGGGCCGGGTCATCCGCCCCGCCCTGCTCTGGAACGACACCCGCAGCGCCCCGGCAGCGGCCGCGCTCGTGGCCGAGGTCGGCGCCGGCGAGTACGCGCGCCGGGCCGGCTCCGTGCCGGTCGCCTCGTTCACCGTGACGAAACTGCGCTGGCTGCGGGACAATGAGCCGGCCAATGCCGCGCGCGTGGCCGCTGTCGCGCTCCCCCACGACTGGCTCAGCTGGCGGCTGCGCGGGTTCGGCCCAGCCGACGCGAGTGCCCGCGGTCCCGTGCTCACCGAACTGACCACCGACCGCTCCGACGCGAGCGGCACCGGCTACTGGTCGCCCGCAACCGGCGAATACGACCTCGACCTGTTCGAGCGCGCGCTCGGGCACCGCGCCATCCTGCCCCGCGTGCTCGGCCCCGGTGAGACCGCCGGCCCGCCGCGCCGTCTCCCGGCCGGGACCCCGGGTGGCGCCCCGGCTGCCGAATTCGACGGAGATTCTGCCGGTTCGGGTTCTGAAACGGGCGAAAATGCCGCATCCGTCGCAATATCTCCGTCGAATTCGGCGGGGCCGGCGGGGCCGACGATGGACGCGGGAGCGGGGCCGACGATGCACGCGGGAGCGGCGGCGACGGGCGCGGCGACGGCGGGGATCGTCGTCGGCGCGGGCGCGGGCGACAACGCGGGCGCCGCGCTCGGCCTCGGCGCCGGAGCGGGCGACGTGGTCGTGTCCATCGGAACGAGCGGCACCGTCTTCGCCGTCACCGACGAGCCGGCGGCGGATGCCACGGGCACGGTCGCCGGGTTCGCCGACGCGAGCGGCCTCTTCCTGCCCCTCGTCGCGACGCTCAACGCCGCCCGCGTGCTCGACTCGATCGCCGGGCTCCTCGGCGTCGACCACGACGAACTCGGCCGGCTCGCCCTTGAGGCAGAACCCGGCGCGGGCGGCCTGGTGCTGCAGCCCTACTTCGAGGGCGAGCGCACGCCGAACCTGCCGGATGCCACGGCATCCATGTTCGGGATGACCCTGGCCTCGACGACGCGGCCGAACCTCGCGCGCGCAGCGTTCGAGGGGCTGCTCTGCGGGCTCGCCGACGGCCTCGACGCCGTGCGGGGGCAGGGCGTCGAGGCCGAGCGCATCCTGCTGATCGGCGGTGCCGCGCAGAACCCGGCGGTGCAGGCAATCGCGGCGCAGGTCTTTGATTGCCCGATCGTGGTGCCGGCGCCCGGAGAGTACGTGGCCGACGGCGCGGCAGCGCAGGCGGCCTGGGCGCTCACCGGCCAGCGCCCGGCGTGGCCGCTGGCCCTTGCGGCGCAGCCGGCGCCCGACTTCCGCCCCGTCATCCGCGCCCAGTACGCCGCGCACGCCCGATAGCCTCACGGTTCGCGAGCCGACCGGGCGAAACTCACGGATGCCGCGGCCGCCGGTGGCAATCCACCGCGGGAACTCCGCGTCCGGCGCGGCTACAGCCCGAACAGCCAGCGCGGGAGCAGCGGTTCGAGCATCCGGTAGTAGCGCTCGGGGTCACGCGCACCGGCGGGCTCGGAGACGAGCCACACCTCGATGACGCCGGGCATAACCCCGGAGCCGCCCGGGCTCCCCTCCTATGGCCTCCCGCGACCCGCACGCGAGTGAGCAGTTTTGGCGGTTCCGGTGACCCCGGAACCGCCGAAACTGCGTACTCGCGAGAGGCGCAGGGCGCTTAGGTCGTCGTGGAGGGGATCGTGGCGGCGAGTGCGGCGCCCGCGGCCTCCAGCCATACAAGGGTGTCCCGCATTGCGGCGGCGCTGCTGCCGGCCAGGTCGGTCAGCGAGAGCGCGGCGGCGAAACCCGCCGGGTCGGCCTCGATCAGCCCGGCGACGAGCATCGCCCGCGCCCCGGCATCCGCGGCCAGCCCGGCCAGGTACGACGGAACCTTGCCCGCGGCCGACTGCGCGTCGAAGCGTCCCTCGCCGGTCACGACGACGGATGCCCCCACCACCGCCGCCGGAATCCCCAGCGCCTCGCCCACCGCCGCCGACCCCGGGGCCAGCGTCGCACCCCAGGCGAGCAGGCCGAAGCCGGCTCCCCCGGCCGCACCGGCCCCCGGGGTCGCCGGATCCACCGGGATGAGGCGGGCCAGGCGCACGAGGTTCGACTCGAGCCCGGCGACCTGGGCCTCATTTGCGCCCTTCTGCGGGCCGAACACGGCGGCGGCGCCGAGCGGGCCGAGCAGCGGGTTCGTCACGTCGCTGAGGATCCGCGCGCCGCCCGGTGGCAGGGCGCGCAGTCCCTGCAGGTTCACCTTCGCGAGGGCGCCGAGCCCGCGGTTGCCGAGCCGGATCGGCCGGTCGCGCGCGTCCCGGAAGGTCGCGCCAAGCGCCGTCAGGGCGCCGACGCCGCCGTCGGTCGACGAGCTGCCGCCGATCGCGAGGAGCAGCCGCTCAACGCCGTGGTCGAGGACGGCCGCGACCGCCTGTCCGAAGCCGAGCGTGTGCGCGTCGAGCGGGCGCAGCGGGTCGAGCAGCGTGATCCCGCTCGTGTTGGCCAGTTCGACGACGCCGGTGCCGTCGGGCAGGAGCAGCCAGTACGCGTCGACGGGGCGGTCGTCCGGCCCCTGCACGGTGACGGGCATCCGCCTGGCACCGGGCACGGCCAGTTCGAAGGCCTCGAGTGTGCCCTCTCCCCCGTCGGCCATCGGCATCAGCCGCAGCTCGTCGCCGGGGCGAACGGATGCCCAGCCCGCCGCGATCGCCCGGGCCGCCTCGGTTGCGCTGGCGGTGCCCTTGAACGAGTCGGGGGCGATCACTACGCGCACGTGTTCTCCTTTTCGGGGCTTCCGGCTCCAGCGCCGGGACACCTGATCCAGTCTGGCCGAATCCGCCACGTCCCGATCGCCAGACCGACCGGGGCGCCCCGACGCCGAGCGCCCACCCACCCGAATTCGACGGAGATTTTGGCCCGCGGACGCAATTTCGCGTCCAAAAAGCGCCTGGGCCGCAAAATCTCCGTCGAATTCGACAGAGAGGGCGGGCGACTGTCTCGCCTGTCGCGCGGCGACGGCCGCGGATAGTCTGAATCCGTGAACCACTACTCCTCCGTTCCGGTCGATGAGGCCTCTCGCGCAACCCTGGCCAAGGGTGGCCTCGAGCTGGCTGTCGTCGACACCTCCGACGCCGAGGCCACCCGGCGCTGGCTCCTCGCCGACGCCCGCGGCTTCCACGACGCGCCCGGCGACGTGTACCTCGTCGCCCTGGCCGAGGAGGTCGCCGTCGACCGTGTCATGGCCGTCTGGGACCGCACCGGAGCCGACCCGGACACTCCCGTCGCCACTGTTCGCTCCTGGGAGATGGGCCTCACCGTGCCCGGCGGAACAACCTTCCCTGCCTGGGCGATCAGCTCGGTGACGGTCTCCCCCACGCATCGGCGCCGCGGCATCGCCCGCGCCCTGCTCACCGGCGAACTCCGCACCGCCGCGGAGCGCGGCCATTCGATCGCAATGCTCACCGTGTCGGAGGCGACCATCTACGGCCGGTACGGCTTCGGCCCCGCCGCCCGCGAGGCCACCTACGCCGTCACCACGGCCAGAGCCCGCTGGATGGGTCCCGAGCCGGCCGGCCGGGTGCAGTTCGTGCCGACCAAATCCCTGCTCGTCGACGGGCCGCCCGTCTTCGAGCGCACGAGGGGCAACTCGCCCGGCGAGGTGGACCGCCGGGACAACTGGTGGAAGCGCGCGCTGGGCCTGCTGAGCGAGCGCGACGCCCCGAAGCACGACCGCCGCGCGGTGCGCTACGACGACGAGGCCGGCCTGATCCAGGGTTTCGCGGTCTACGAGATCCAGCTCGAAAACGGCAGCTACCCCGGCCGGCTCGAGCTGGTCGACCTGGTCGCCGCCACCGACGACGCCTACGCCGCCCTCTGGCGTTTCCTGATCGAGATGGACCTCGTCAGCGAAGTCACGGCCCCGCTCCGCGCGGTCTCCGAGCCGGTCGCCTGGCAGATCACCGACTCCCGCGCCGTGCACAAGACCAACGAGAGCGACAACCTCTGGTTGCGCATCCTCGACGTCCCCGCCGCGCTCTCCCTGCGCACCTTCTCCGCCCCCGGCGAGTTCGTGCTCGAGGTCACCGACGACCTCGGCTTCGCCGACGGCGACTTCCTGCTCACGGTGGCTGCCGACGGGAGCGCGCACGCGCATCAGCTCGCCGGGCCGGCTCCCCTCACCGCGGCGCGGGTCTCGCTCTCCGCGGCGGACCTCGCCGCCATCTACCTCGGCGGGTCGAACGTCATCGACCTCGTGCGCGCCGGCTGCATTCTCGAGCACACGCCGGATGCCGCAGCCCGCCTCGACGCCGCCTTCCACTCCGTGCACACCCCGCGGATGAGCACCAGCTTCTAGCCCGCGCCCGCCCCCCCTCGTCGAGATTGACCCTTTCGGTCGAGATTGTCAGGCGTATCAGGCAAACTCGACCGGAACAGGCAATCTCGGCGCAGGGTGTCAGGGAACACGAGAAGGGAGCGGCATGCACGTCTACGGGCAGACCACGGATGACGCCACCCGCTGCATCCACTACCAAACCCCGCTCGACATCGTGGCGATCAAATTCAAGTGCTGCGGGCGCTTCTACCCGTGCTTCGAGTGCCACGCACACGGCGAAACCCACCCGGCCCAGCAGTGGCCGGAAGCCGAGTGGTCGGAGAGGGCCATCCTCTGCGGCGAGTGCCGCAGCGAGATCACCATCACCGACTACCGCAGAAGCACCTCGTGCCCCGCCTGCGGCGCCGGATTCAACGAACGGTGCAGCCTGCACGCCCACCTGTACTTCCAGGTGCCGCCGCCCGCCGCCTGAGGGCCCCTCGCCGAGCGCCGCGCCCCCAGCTACCATGGGCACCCAACGGCCCACGGCGGGAGGTGAGCGGGATGCGCACCCTGGCGGAGCAGTCACCCCGGCCGTAGTGGATGCCGGCGTGCTGGCGCGGCTGCTCGTGCTTCGCGTCCTCTGGCGACGCCGGGACCGGTGGGATGCCGCCCGAATCGCGGCGCACCAGGCCCGCGCCCTCGCCGAACTGCGCCGCGCCGCCTACGCTGGCTCCGAGTTCTACCGTCGGCATCATGCCGGTCTGTTCGACGCACCCCTGTCGGAGCTTCCCCCGGTCACCAAGGCGGATCTGATGGACCACTTCGATCAGGTCGTCACCGTCCCCGGGCTGCGCCTGGCCGATCTCGAGGAGCACCTGAGGGCCCTCGTCGCGGCGAGCGCAGACCCGGCCCGGCCCTGGCGGGGACGGTGGTGGGCCTCGGCGACGGCCGGAACGACCGGCCGCTGGGGCATCTTCGCCTGGGACCGGTCCGAGTGGGCCGCCATGCTCGCTTCCTATGCGCGCGCCGATGCGTGGGCCGGAATCCCGGTCGGGCTCTCCGGCCGCCTGCGGATTGCGATGGTCGCCTCTCGTGTGCCGACGCACCAATCGGCGGTGGTCGGGGCCTTCCTCCGGTCCCGGTTCGTGCCCACGCTCCGGCTCGACGCGACGAGCCCCCTGGCCGAGACGGTATCCGCGCTCAACCGCTTCCAGCCGCGCCTGCTGGTCGCCTACCCTTCCGTGCTGAAGCCCCTGGCCGCCGAGCAGCGCGCTGGGCGGTTGGCCATCGCCCCACGGGCGGTCATGTCGGCCTCCGAGGTTCTGAGCGGGCACGCCGCAGCCGAGGTGCGCGCCGCCTGGGGAACCGAGCCATTCGACGTCTACGCCGCCACCGAAACGGCCGTCATCGCCTCACCGTGCTCATTCCACAACCGCCACCTCTACGAGGACCTGGTGATCGTCGAACCTGTGGACTGGGCCGGGATGCCGGTGCCGCCTGGCACCATCGGCGCACGCATCCTGGTCACCGTACTGTTCTCCCGAACCCTGCCGCTGATCCGGTACGAGATGTCCGACAGCGTTGGCGTCGGCGGCCGCGGCTGCCCATGCGGGCGATCCTTCGCCCTGCTGGCAGGGGTCGAAGGCCGCGTCGAAGACGTGCTCCGGTTGCCCGGCGCCGACGGTGAGGTCAGCGTCCACCCCAACGTGTTCCATGGGGTGCTCGATGAGGCAACCATCGCCGGCTGGCAGGTCGTGCAGGAGCCGTGGGGGCTGCAGGTGCTCCTGGCCGGTGTGGCGCCGAACGAATCGGCCGAGCGAATCCGTGCCGGGGTGGCGTCGGCGCTGACCGCCGCCGGCGCGGTCGGCACGCGGGTGCGCGTGCGGGTCGTGGAGGCCGTGGAGCGCACGCCGCTCGGGAAGGCACCGCTGGTCAGGGCGCTCCGGGCGGGGCCCGACCGGCCACACTCCTGACACCCGCCCACCGCGCACGCCCGCAGACCCCGCAGACCCGCAGAGGGCGATCCCTACAAGCTCGCGAGAAGCTCCTTCATGACGCCGATCTCCTCACCCTGGGACGTCACGATGGCCCGCGCGAGGGCCCGCGCGTCGCCGTTCTCGCCGTGGTCGAGTTCGGTCTGCGCCATGACGATCGCGCCCTGGTGGTGCACGATCATCCCCTCGAGGAACGGCCTGCCGGCCTCCGCCGCCGACGCGTTCCGCAGAGCCATCATGTCGCCGTCCGACATCATCCCGTCCGACCCGTCGCCCATGCCCGGCATCCCCGACATTGCGTCTTCGGCGCCGCCCCAGGCGTTGAGCCACTCCTTGAGCTGGGTGATTTCCGGCTGCTGGGCGGCCTTGATCTGCGTTGCCAGGTCCCGGATGCGCTGGTCGACACCGTCCTTGGCCAGGATGTCGTCGCTCATGTCGACGGCCTGCTCGTGGTGGGGGATCATCATCTGCGCGAACGTCACGTCGGCCGCGCCGAAGGCTGCGGAGGCCGTCGCCCGGCCGGGAGCGCCCGAAACGCCTCCCGCGCCGGGCATCCCGCCGGCGCAGCCGCCGAGGATGAGGGCGGTCGCGACGGCGGCCGCACCGAGAAGGTACCGGGGTGTTCTGGGCATTGTTGTTCCCTTCGACATGACGGGTTGAGAAACCGGGCGGGCGGAATCCTCAGCGGAACCCGCGCAGCCGGAGGCTGTTGGTCACCACGAAGATCGAGGACAGCCCCATGGCGGCCCCGGCGATCAACGGGTTGAGCAGGCCGAGCATCGCAAGCGGAATCGCCGCGATGTTGTAGGCGAACGCCCAGAACAGGTTGCCCTTGATCGTGGCCAGGGTGCGCCGGGACAGCCGGATCGCATCCGCCGCGGCGACGAGGTCGCTGCGCACGAGGGTCAGGTCGCTGGCCTCGATGGCGACATCCGTTCCGGTTCCCATGGCGATGCCCAGGTCGGCGGTGGCCAGGGCCACGGCGTCGTTCACGCCGTCGCCGACCATCGCCACGACCCGGCCCTGCCGCTGCAGGGCACGGATGGCCTCGGCCTTCTCCGCCGGGAGCACGCCGGCCGTCACGTCGGTGATCCCCACCTCGGCGGCGACCGCGCGGGCGACGCGCTCGTTGTCGCCGGTGAGCAGCACCGGCCGCAGGCCAAGGCGGCGGAATTCGGCGACTGCCGCCGCGCTGCTCGGCTTGACGAGGTCGGACACGGCAAGGATGCCTCGGGCCTGCCCGTCCCAGGCCACCGCGACCGCCGTGCGTCCCTGCTCCTCGGCGGCGGCGATCGCGGCCTCGAGGTCGGCGGGCAGCGCGATGCTCCACTGCTCGTCGAGCCAGCGCGGGCGGCCGACCAGCACGAGGTGCCCGTCGACGACCGCCTGCACGCCGAGGCCGTCTTCGGAGGCGAACGCCTCGGCCGGCGGCAGCGCCGAAACGCGCTCCCTGGCCCCGGCGGCGATGGCGGCACCGAGGGGATGCTCAGAGCCGGTCTCCGCTGCGCCGGCCAGGCGCAGGAGCTCGTCCGCGGCGACGCCCTCGGCGGGCACGACGCCCACGAGGCCCATCCGCCCGGTCGTCACGGTTCCGGTTTTGTCGAGCACGATCGTATCGATGCGGCGGGTCGATTCGAGGATCTGCGGCCCCTTGATCAGGATGCCCAGCTGCGCGCCGCGGCCCGTGCCCACCAGCAGCGCGGTCGGCGTCGCCAGCCCGAGCGCGCACGGGCAGGCGATGATCAGCGTGGCCACGGCCGCGGTGAACGCCATCACCGGGCCGGCGCCGATGAGCAGCCAGACCGCGAGAGTGGCCAGCGCCAGCCCGATTACGATCGGCACGAAAATCGCCGACACCCGGTCGGCCAGGCGCTGCACGTCGGCCTTGCCGGCCTGCGCCCGGCCGGTCGCCAGCTCCGAGGCGCAGGGTAGGCCCAGGCAGGCCGCCGTTGTAGGTGAGTGCGCTCGCCGAGCGGCCGCCGATCTGCACGCGGCCGGGGGCGGCATCCAGTTTCAGCTGCAGTTGGCCGTCGACGCTTCGCAGCTCAGGGGGCTGCGCGAGCTTCCCGCCGGCACCCGGCGAGGATGCGGATGTCCAGACCCAGAGCAGCCCGGCCCCGCCGACGACAACGCCGACTGCCCCGAGCCCGCCCAGGACCAGCGCACTGCGGCGGCTGATCGGCTCCACGTCCTGACCTCTACTTGTGCTCGCGGTACCTGTCCTCGCCGAGAACCTGCACCTGTTCGCGGTACTGGTCGGCGGTCAACTCCCCCTTGGCGAAGCGTTCGTCGAGAATCTCGCGTGCCCTGCTCCGGCCGGGCGTCTGGCCGCCTGCGGTGGGCCCGCGGCCCGCGCCGGCGGAGACCAGGCGCACGACGAGCAGAACGAGCAGCGCGATGCCGACGATGGCCAGCAGCCCAAAGATCCACATCCACCCGATGTTGCCTCCATAGCCCCACATCATGGCCGGACTCCTTCCACGCTCGCCTCGTCGCCCGGCGATTCGTCGCCCGACACTCCTGAGAGTAGACCTGTGGGTGAGGCGCGAACAGGGGCGCGGGTAGCGGCGCTGGTGCTGCGCCGCCGCGAACCCTTCCGACTAAGCGGCCGCCGGCACGAGCGGCGCCGCCGCGGACGGGTGGAGCAGGCGCACGACCACGTAGCCGAGCAGCCCACCGAGCAGTTGCGCGGCCAGGTACCCAGGCACGGATCCGGGGGCGATGCCCGCGAACGTGTCGGTCACCATGCGCCCGATCGTGATCGCCGGATTGGCGAAGCTGGTCGAGCTGGTGAAGAAGTAGGCGGCGCCGATGTAGACGGCGACTGCGGCCGGGGCGAACTGCCCGCGGCCGGAGCGAGCCAGCACGAAGATGACGAGCACGAGCCCTGCCGTGGCCACGATTTCGGCGAGGAAGTGCGCGCCGGTCATCCGGTCGGTCGTGCTCAGCGTCACCGGAGGCCGGGCGAACATGAGGTTCGCCAGGATCGCGCCGAGCGTGCAGCCGAGCACCTGCGCCGGGATGTAGGTCAGGGCGTCCCGCCAGGAGCGTCCTCCGAACGCGGCGTCGACGAGGGAGACGACGGGGTTGAAGTGGGCACCGCTGAGCGGCGCGAACATCACGATGAGGGCGAACAGGCCGCCCGCGGTTGCCACGGCGTTCTCGGTGAGCTGGATGCCGACATCCGTCGGTGAGAGCTGCTGGGCGGCGATCCCGGAGCCGACGACGACCGCCGCGAGGAACAGGCTGCCGAGGAACTCGGCGAGCAGCCGGCGTGGTCGGCTCGGCGACGGGATGGTCGGCGTCAGTGGGGTCGGTGACACGGCGGCGTTATGCCGTGACCAGGAGGCGGGCGAGCGAGTCGAGGGCGCCGGGAACCAGGCGGTAGTAGGCCCAGGTGCCTCGTTTGTCGCGGCTGAAGATTCCCGCGTCGACGAGAATCTTGAGGTGGTGTGACACCGTTCCCTGGGACAGCCCGAGCGGCTCCGTGAGGTCGCAGACGCAGGCTTCGGCGTCGGAGTGGGCGGCGACGAGGGAGATGAGGCGGAGGCGCGCGGGGTCGCTGATCGCCTTGAGCGATCGGGCGAGGTCTTCGGCCTGCTCCGCGGTGATGGCTTCCCGGGTCAGCGGCGAGCAGCACGCGGTCACATCGGCGACGGGAAGGAGATCGGTGAAGGACATGTCAACAGTGTTCCACTTAAATTGACAATCATCGATGCCCATCCACACC
>DHJB01000060.1:4954-9830 GCA_002404115.1 Microbacteriaceae bacterium UBA4731 | reverse complement strand
TCGATGCCCATCCACACCGCCGAGAGGGAGGCCTTGACAGGCCGGGATCCGCGCGGTCTGATGGCGCCAGGTTGTACCGTTTCACGGAAGGAGGCGTGCCATGGATGTCCCGCTGGTGATTTTCGGCGCGACCGTCATAGTCGTCGCCGTCGTCGTGGCGATCGTGTTCCTCAGGCAGCCGGATCGGATGATGCGGGCCCGGGCGCTGCGGCGGCTGGGTGCCGTCGTGATGGCGGTTTTCACCGTCCTCGCGGGCCTCTTCATCGCCGGCCAGACGCTCGTCGGTCCGGGCAGGGTGCCGGGGGCCATCCTGATCCTCGCGTGGGTGGTCCCGCTTCTCGCGCTCATCGCGCTGGCCTGGTTCCTGCCTCGGTGGGCGACGCCCGTGCTCATCGTTTTGACCGTGGCCGTCATCGCCGCGAGCGTCTGGTTCGCCGTGGACCCTGGGGCATGGCGCGCGTTCGAGAACCAGAACGGCCCGATCCGCGCCCTCGCGACCTTCGTCCTCGCCGACGGCCTCGCCGCTCTCGGGCTGCGGCGCACGGCGGTGGCCGGCTGGATGCTGCTCGCCGTCGGCGTCATCCCGCTCGTGGTGTCAATCCTCGGCAGCCGGGCCGGATTCGCCTCGCTCGCCGCGGTCAGCATCGTGCCCGTGGTCACCGGGGTGCTCTATCTCGCCTCCGCCCGGCTGATGCGCGGCTCGGGCGCCAGGGCCGTTCCGGTCACCCGCTGAGGCGCTCCGGGCCCAGGGACCGCCATGGTTGTGACCTCCTGGTGTGATCAGGATCACGAGCAGCAAGGCCGCCGCCTCGGGGCGAAAGGCGACCGCGTGGAGATCACCAAAGCCGCCCTAGACACGGCACTCGAGGCCGTGGAAATGGATCTCATCATGGAAGTCGCGATCAGGAGTCCGACTTCGCCACCTCGTCCCGAGTGGGTGGGTTGGCGCCCCGCCGCGAGACGGTGACGGCCGCGCAGCGGGCGGCGAATTCGACGACCCTGCGCGTCGTCTCGAGGTCGATCGAGCGCAGGAAAAGCTCACGATCGCGCCCGAGGAGCCTGTGAGCGGCCAAGGCCACGAGCAATCCTGACATGAAGGAGTCACCTGCACCGACGGTGTCGGCCACAATAGCCTTCTCCGCGGGGATGTCCACGGAACCTGCGCGCGTGGCGACGTGCGCCCCGTCGGCGCCTCGGGTGACCACGACGATCGATGGCCCGAGCGCCAGCCAAGACTGTGCGGTGCGCGCTGGATCGGAGTGGGGGTACAGCCAGGCAATGTCTTCGTCACTCGCCTTCACGACATCGGCCCTGACGATCATTCGCAGAATGCGCCCTCGGGTCAGCTCGGGATCACCCATCAGCTGAGGCCGGATGTTGGGATCGTAGGTGATCGTAGCTGTGCCGCGCAGCGCATCGAGCTGCGCCGCGACCAAGGAGGCGCCGGGCTCGAGAACGGCGCCGATCGATCCGGTGTGCACCACAGCGAGGCCCTCAGGGGCGACACGAACCGGCTGCGGATCCCACCCCACGTCAAACACGTAAGCCGCAGAGCCGTCTGACCCAATACTCGCTCGCGCCACCGACGTGGAGGCTGCGCTAACAGTACCGGGCATCACGCGAACGCCGTTTGCGGTGAGATGGGCTGCGATCAACGCGCCGTGTGCGTCGGTGCCGAAACTAGAGTGCAGCGCCACTGGCATCCCGAGACGGCCCAGCCCAACCGCCACATTCAACGGGCTCCCGCCGGGGAAGACCTCGGTCGGCTCGCCCTCACGGGCGATCACATCCACGAGCGCCTCGCCGATCACGAGAGCGGACTGAACTGTTGGGCCGCTCATTGGACCTCCGTCGTAGCAGCACCGGAGGATGGATGCGGTTGGACACCCCGAGCAGCTGCGCGAGCGTCCGTGAGCGGGATCCATTCGAACGTGCGTACCCGGGTCGTGCCGCCGAAGGAACCAAGCACGACGCCGCATCCGCCTTCCTTTGGAAAGATTTGCGCGGTCAGGCAGACTGCCCCGCCCTGGGCAAACACTTCGACCGACGTCCTGTCGACGTAGACCTGCAGATGAATCGCCCCGTTGATCAGCGGCACGTGCGCAACGTTGACCGAGGCGAATGAGGGTGCGAAGTCCGTCTCACCCGAACGTGTGCGATCCAAGCTCAGCGACCCACTGGAAACGTCGTACCGGAGCCGCGTCCTGTGATCGGCGCCGACGACGAGGTCGAGGCCGAATTGATTTGCGCCCACAGGTTCAAGGCCGACGTCGAGGCGGTAGTGCGGGCCCCCTTCGAATTCCTGGATGCCGTCGAGGTCGAACGTTTCGATCGAGAGCCCGTCCGTAGTCTGTTCCAGCGCGCGCAGCTCACCGACGGGCTTCTGCATCAGCGTGACGACGCCATCGACCGTTGCCAGGGTCAACTCGCGAGGGAGCGACATCGAACCGCGCCACGGGAACGTCGGCACTGTCCTGGCATAGTTCCAGTTGCTCATCCACCCGATCAGGATCCGGCGCCCGTCTGGGGCGTTGTCGAACGTGACGGATGCGTACAGGTCCGGCCCGAAGTCGAGGAGACGGAAGCCCTCGGGCGAGGTCGCCGTAAAGGTCGTGCCATCGAAGTCGCCAACGAAGTACCGGGTCGCGGACCCGACGATCTGCCTGTCCGGCATTACGCTGACGATCAGCACCCACTTGGTCTGATGCGGGTCGCCGTCGACAGGCAGGGCGAAGAGATCGGGACACTCCCACGCCTGCTCGAACGAGTCGAACGGGCCAAATGTGCTGAGATGGCTCCAGCGCTTGAGGTCGTCCGATCGGTAGAAGACGACCTGTCGCGATTCCGCTTCCACCGCCGCCATCACCCAATATCCTGGGCCCTCGGCGGGACGGTACCAGGACACCTTCGGATCGCGGAACGCGTTGGAGCTCCGATCGAGGACCGGATTTCCCGCGTATTTCGTCCACGTCATTCCGGCATCCGTGCTGAACGCCAGCGACTGCGCCTGCAACCCATCGCCGTAAACGCTCGTGTAGATCGCGACGAGGGG
Source organism: Microbacteriaceae bacterium UBA4731 (assembly GCA_002404115.1). The sequence continues at coordinate 6,778 of DHJB01000060.1, read as the reverse complement.
CGGATCTTCGCCGAACCCAAATCCCGACGAGTTCGCATGATCAACGACGACCGACCCCGAGTAGATCTCCTCCAAGTCGTCCTGAGCAATCGCAATCGGATGCTCGCTCCAATGCACGAGATCAGGGCTGGAAGCGTGCCCCCAGTTCATGTTGCCCCAGAGATCACCGTCCGGGTTGTACTGGAAGTACAGGTGGTAGACGCCATTGTGCTGCACGAGCCCGTTCGGGTCGTTCATCCAGTTACGCGCCGGTGTGAAGTGGTAGGCGGGACGGTAGGGGTGGTCGCTCATTTCGCCGGCAGCCCCTCACCAGCGACAACCCGCCGATCACCCGCCGACTCGCGCTCCACGGGTGGACATTCGATCTTCACCAGAGCGTTCTCAGCGGCCTCGTCGAGCCCGAGCAGCAGACGCACTCCCGCAGCCCCGAGTTCATAATGCGGCAGCGCGACGGTGGACAGCGGCGGCCGCAGGTGTGCTGCGATGATTTCCTGGTTGTCGAAGCCGACCACTGCCATGTCGTCGGGGATCGACAGTCCCCTCTGCCGGAGTCCGTCGTACACACCCATCGCCACTCGGTCGTTGTGGCAGAAAACCGCCGTCACCCCGAGCTGCTGCAGGTCCTCGACCGCGCCGTAGCCGCCTTCTTGATCCGGATAGGCGTCGAGGACGAGGTCAGGGTCGAAGGGAATTCCAGCCGACGCGAGAGCCGCACGATAACCCTCGAGTCGACCTTCCCTTGCCGGGGACGGCGTCGTCGTGTTGATGAACGCGATCCGCCGGTGACCTTTGCTGATGAGGATGTCCGTCGCTGTTCGTCCACCCTGGACTTCATCCGGGACTGCGGCTCTTGAGTCGAAGCCCGGGGAGAAGCAGTTGACGAGCACGAAGTCGGTCTCACGCAACGCAGCCGGGATCTTCGCGGCCCGGTGATACCAGGTCGAGTACAGGATGCCGCGAACCTTGTGCTCGAGCATCATCGAGATGGCTTCCTTCTCTGCCGGCTCGTTGCCCTCGGTGTTGGCGACCAGGAGCACGTAGCCGTGTTTCCACGCCTCGTCCTGTGCGCCGTGGATGATCTGGCCGGCGAACGGTGTCGTCGCGATCGCGTCGGCCACGAGGCCGATGAACCGTGAACTTCCGCTCACCAGGTTCTTCGCGAGGGCATTCGGGCGGTATCCCAGGGCGCGGATGGCTTCCCAGACGCGCAGACGCGTGTCCGCGCCGATTCTGGCATCCTTCTTGTCGTTGATGACCAATGAGACGGTGGCCACCGAGACGGAGGCGGCTTTGGCGACCTCGCGCATCGTCGCCGGGCGGCTCGGTCGCTGGATCGGTGACGGATGCGATGCGTCCGCTTCGGCCTTGCTCAAACGCTCATTCGTCGTCATTGTTCTCCCCGGGTAGTGTATTGGGCGGCGGATCTAGTCACCCTTTGTTCGCCCCGCTCTCTAGCCCGTAGATCATCGCCTTGTTGAGCACGAGGAACACGAGAAGCAGGGGCGTGATCGTGATGCAGACGGCAGCGAAAGTCGCGGTCCAGTCAACCTTGCCCATAGCCCCAATGTAGTTCTGCAGCCCGAGCGGGATCGTCTTGAGCCCGTCGGAGAGAACGAACGTGTTCGCGAAGATGAAGTCGTTCCAGATGAAGATGCTGTTGACCATCACGACCGTCACGACGGTATTGACCGAGAGGGGAAGCGTGATCAATCCAAAGATTCGGTACGGGCCGGCGCCGTCCAGGGACGCCGCCTCGTAGGTTTCACGCGGGATGTACTCGAAGAACGACGAGAAGAGGTAGATCGACATCGGCAGAGAGAAACC
>DHJB01000060.1:4564-4740 GCA_002404115.1 Microbacteriaceae bacterium UBA4731 | reverse complement strand
CCGCGGACGAACTTGCTGAATCGGAAACCAAGGACTTGAAGCGCGTAGGCCGCCATCATCCCGAGGAGCACGATCAGCAGGTTGGCCCCCATCGTGACGACGAAACTGTTCACGATGTTGAGTCCGAGATTTCCCGTGCCGAACGCGCGGGCATAGTTGTCGAACGTGATCGACGA
>DHJB01000060.1:1993-4264 GCA_002404115.1 Microbacteriaceae bacterium UBA4731 | reverse complement strand
AGGCATTCCACGACGATGAACACGGACATGGTGCTGGCGTACCCGTAGTTCGTGCTCGTGAAAGCGGTCTTGTACATATACGTCGTCAGCAACTCCGAGGACTGTCCCGGACCGCCGTTCGTCAAGAGGTAGGGGATGTCGAATCCGCGGAGCGCATAGGTTGCCGCCATGATCGTCGTGGTGATCCAGACCGGCCGGATGTGCGGGAAGCGGATCTTGGTGAAGACCTGCCACCGTGAAGCCCCGTCGAGGCGCGCAGCCTCCTCGAGCTCCTGGGGCACGGACAGCAACGCCGCGAAGATGATGAGCATGTACAGGCCAGTGAATCGCCAGCCCTCGGGGATCGACACGGCCGCGAGTACCGAGTTGACGTCGGAGAGCCACGGGCGTTCGAGGTTCCCGAGCCCGACCCAGCCGAGAATCTGGTTGAGCAGTCCGACCGGATCGATGGAATAGATCCGTTGGAAGAGGAACGCGATCGCAACGGTCGAGATCACCGCCGGAAGCAGGTAGAGCGTCTTAACAATGTTGCGCCCGCGGCGAATCGAGGTGAGGAGGCTCGCCACGACCAGAGCACCGCCGAGCTGGAGCACGAGGCAGATCACGAGGTAGCCGAGTGAGTTGAAGAAGACATGCCAGAAGACGGTGTCGCCGGTGAACATGTGAATGTAGTTGGACAGCCCCACGAACTGCATATCGCTGATGCCGTCCCAGGAGAAGAAGCTGAGGAACAGGGACTGCAGGATCGGCAGGAGGACCGCGACTCCGTACAGGAGGAGCGGGGGAACAAGGAAGACCAGGACGGAGAGTCTCGATCGGCTGGGGAGCATGAGGAACCTTTCGGTGGGGGGCCGAAGCCCCCCACCTCTCGGAGTTACTTGAAGGCGGCTGGGGCGTTCTGCGCGATGGTGGCGTCCATCGTGCTGATGAACTCGGACGGCTTGATGTTGCCCTGCACCAGGAGCGTGAGCTCCTGCTGCAGTCGCGTGTTCGAGGTCGGGTCGAGCTGGGTGTCCCATGGCATCGCGATCTTCGATCCGAGGTCCTTGGACTGGTCGATCGCCTTCTGGTAGAGCGGCGTCGCGTTCGAGGGAATCGTGGTCGACACATTCGTCGTCGGCGAAAGCGCCCCGGTTGCGGCGATGGCGGCCGGGTACTTCGTGAGTGCGAACTTCAGGAAGTCGCGGACCAGGGGGTCGAAGGTCTTCGCGTTGACCGCCATCCCGATTCCCGAGGGAGACACGTACTCGTTGGCAGCCGTGACGGAGTTAGCCGTGGTTGGGAGGGTGAAGTAGTCGACGTTCGTGCGCACGGCGGGGTCGAGCTTGTCCGTCGCGAGGCTCGACAGCTCCCAGGTGCCGATGTTGTACATGGCCGCCTTACCTGAGGTGAACAGGTTCTGTGCGTCCGAATAACCGGTCGACGAGAATCCATCCTCGAAGCACTTGGCAGAACCGAGCTGGCTCAACCATTCGGCTGAAGCCTGCCCTGCGGGGTCGCTCAGCTTCGCATCGCCCTTCTTGAGCTTCTGCACGTAGGTGGGGCCTGCGGTGCGGAACGGGTGATACGACGCGTAACGCTCGAGCGGCCACTGGTCCTGACCATCGAGGGCGATCGGGGTGATTCCGGCTTTTCGAAGCGCCGTGCACATCGCCGGGATGTCATCGAGCGATGTCGGCGTCGATACGCCGGCCTTCTGGAGCAGCGCCTTGTTGTACCAGAAGAGTTCGAGCTGGAACTCGAACGGGATCATGTACAAGGACCCGTCGTCGAAACGCTGGTAATTGAGCGCCGCCGGCCGGTAGTCCTTGTAGAGTCCGAGGCTGGTCAGCAGCTTTGTAGCGTCGACCATCCTGCCCTGCTTCGCGAGCTTCTGCGCGAAAGGTGTCGCATCCGTGTCGAACAGCTCCGGGAGCTTGTTCGCAGCCGCAAGCGTCTCGTACTTCTGGATGTACGACGGCCGGTCCGGGGTGGTGATGAAGTTCAGGGAGAATCCGGGGTGGCTCTTCGCGTACTCGTCGGCGACCTGCTTCATGACCGTGATCACGCCGCCGTCGGCGGGCCTGGAGAGCAACCACGAGATCGGCCGCGGGACGATCTTGCCACTGGGGTCGACGTCGGAGGCCTTTTTACCGGCGCCTCCGCCACTGCACCCCGCGAGCGCGAGGGCGACGACCGCAGCAATGGCGGCCGTTGTGAGCATTTTCTTCATTGTTCTCGTATCTCCTTTGATCAGAATATGTTGTGTTAAGTAGTGCTGTGAAGGTTCAG
>DHJB01000060.1:0-1851 GCA_002404115.1 Microbacteriaceae bacterium UBA4731 | reverse complement strand
TGTCGGTGCGTTGGTGAATCTGGATGTCGTGAATGGTCGCGCTGCCCTCCCCTACGAAAATGCCGATCCGTCCGTCCGGACGGTCGTAGAGGCGGGTACTGAGGGTGACCTGTCGGTCGACGACCACGACGCACAGGTCGCCGTCCACGACGACCTCGAGCGTGTGCTCGCCGGGGGCCAGGTCGCATGGGCGCTCCAGCTCTATCTCGAACGGAACGTCGCCCGAGACTTGCCACTGGGTATCGCCGGTGACCGTTCGCGGCCATCGGTCGAAGACCAGACGGCCCCGCTTCGGTTCGAGACGGATGATGTACGAAAGGTCGCCGTCCGGACTCGACCGCAGCAGAAGCCCGCATTCCGTCGTGTCGGGCCCGATGCTCAGGCGCGCCGTGGCGAAGAATTGCTGCGGCAGCGTCTCGCGTGACACGAGGACGTCATACCCGCTCGGCGAACCGAGCGACGCGGGAACGGGGCGATCGAAGGTCACTGGGACTTCGTGCCGAAAAGTCTGCGGGAGTTCGTCGGCGAACGAGAACGCCAAAGTGCCGTCGGCGTTCTGGCGCGCTTCGAGCGCCGACATGGTGCCTGCCCACTGCCAGGCACCTTCGTCGCGCGACCCCTCCTTGCTCGCGATCCATCCGAAGAAGAATCGGCGCCCCGCACGCTCCGCGGTCTTGGACGCATAGAACGCGCGTCCATCCACGCTGTCCAAGGCTGGCACGGTCCATGGGCCGTCGGGGCTCTTCGCCATGCGGTAGCGGGTGGTGAACGACTCCGAGAACTCGGAATACACGAGGTACCACCACTCGCCCCATTGGAAGACATCCGGGCACTCATGGGTCACGTACCTGCGAGGGTCCCAGAACGGTTCCGTCGCCCGCCAGTTCACGAGGTCTGTGGACACGTGCTCCGCGATCACGCCCCGACGGCGTTCGGGTCCGGCCTCGTGCCTGGCCGCGAGCAACATCCGCCACCGTTCGCTCTGGTCGTCCCAGAACACGAACGGATCGCGCCAGTCCGCCGACTCATAGCCCGCGGGCGCGCCGAATGCGTGTTCCGGATGCTTGACCCAGGTCTCCATCCCGTCGCAGGAGGTCGCGTGCATGACCAGCTGGAGCGGGAGGCCGTCCGTGCCGAGGCGACGAGGGTTCTGGCCCGTGTAGAAGAGGTGATGCGTTCCCGATCCGTCGACGACCACGCTTCCCGTGTAGGCGTTGAAGTCCGGGTCGTCGTCCGCCCCGTGCTCGAGCGCCACCCCGCGATAGTCGAAGCACACGAGATCCCTCGTCGTCACGAGATTCCACGACGTGCCCGGCTTGGGATCGTCACGCACTTCATGCAGATAGAAGAGCCAGAACTCCCCGTCCTTGGTGAAGGGAATGACGTCGCCAACCCACCCATCGGCGGGCTGGAAGAACACGGGAGGCTTCATCTACGGTGATGTCCATTCTTTCTTGGTGAAACGTTTGATCAAAACAAACATTAGCTCGCCTTCGCGAATTGATCAAGCGTTTGATCAATTCTTATGTCACAGTTCCGCATCGAACGGGAGGGAAGCCGCGTTTGTTAGCCGTGCACAGATGAGGTATGCCTAGACGCCACGGGTCGATGGCTGACATTGCCCGTAGCGTGGGAGTGACCGCTCGACTGTTTCCTTCGTCCTCAATGGGCGGACTGACATAAGTGTCCCCGAGGCGACGCGCCAGTGACGCTGGATCGACACCAAGGGCGTGACGTCGGTCACGTGTGACCTCGTCGCCGCCGGCTCGCGTTCGGTCGGCCAGCTGTTTAACGCGATCGGGCCGCGATGATCTCCTGTGAGAAGAACGGGTGGCCCATCGTTGGGCTATG
>DHJB01000059.1:6366-8999 GCA_002404115.1 Microbacteriaceae bacterium UBA4731 | reverse complement strand
AACCCGCTGGAGCGACTCGGCGTCCTGCGCAAGACCTTCTTTCCCACACCGGGGCAAACACTCGGAAAGGCGCCGATCAGCGTCACCGCACAATCCGGATACCCGGAAGATGTGAGGTTCAACAAGGGCGGACTCACCTTCGCCGCCCTCCACATCGTGGGCTCCAACAACGACCTCAAGCCGTGGAAGGACTGCACTGTGCCTACCTCCGCGCAGCTGGCCGAAGTGAATGCCAGGACGAAGGCAGTGATCTCCCTGATCGGCAGCACCTTCGCCCAGGCCAAGACCAACAACAGCCGCGCCGTGGTCCTGTTCACCCAGGCGGACATGTTCGATTCCAGCAGAAACGGACCTACTTATCACACCGCCTTCACGAAGATCGTGCGCGCCCTTGCCTCGGCGAGCCTCTCGTTCAACCGTCCCGTCTTCCTCTTCAATGGCGATTCGCATCACTACCGGAAGAACACGCCTCTCACGTACTCGTCGTGGCTCGCGTACTACGGACTCACCACCCCCGTACCGAAGCTCACCAGGGTCACCGTCGAGGGCGGCGCGACCGTGGACGAATGGGTCAAGGTGAACGTCGTGGCGGATGCCTCCGTCCTGCAGATCCAGCGCATCCTGTTCAAATAGCGGCCGTGTGACTAGCGCGACTGGCGGCGCTTCCCGGGGCGAGGCTGACCCTTCACCGCGGGAGCGCGGCCCTGGCCCTTCGAAGCCTTGGCTTTGCCGCCGGGCTTCGGGACCTGGGCCCTGGCGTGGGCCTCCGCGCGGGCGATCTCGATCCGGGCGTCCGCGAGGAGCGCGACGCCGGCGTCCGTCAGCGTGGTGGTCTGCGCCGTCCGGTCGAAGAGGTCGGTGCCCAGCTCGGCCTCCAGCATCCTGACCGACGCGGTCAGGGTCATCCGGGGCACACCAAAGGTCTTCGCCGCGTGGGCGTAGTGCAGTTCCTCGGCGACCGCAACGAAGTGACGGAGCAGGGTGACGTCCACGGACAGCCTTTCGTTCGCCGGCGCGAAATGCGGTCGGGGTCTAAGGCTACGCGCCAGCGAGAACCGGGACGACCTTCGCCCGGACCGAACCTGCAGGGGTCAATGAGAACATGGAGGAATGACCGCAACACTCGTGGCCAAAGGCCTGGCCGGCGGGTACGCCCACCGCACCCTCTTTGATTCGCTCGATCTCACGGTTGCCCCCGGCGACGTCGTGGGTGTCGTCGGCGTGAACGGCTCCGGCAAGTCGACGCTGTTGCGGCTGCTCGCCGGAATCTCCGAACCGCAGGGCGGCACCGTCAGCCTCGCGCCGGCGGATGCCTTCGTCGGCTGGCTGCCGCAGGAGCACGAGCGCCTCGCCGGCGAGACGATCTCGGGCTATGTCCTGCGTCGAACCGGCTGCGCCGAGGCGACGCGTGACCTGGATGCGGCCGCTTCCGCCCTCGGCGACCCCCAGCCGGCCGAGCCATCCGCCGGTCTCGATCCGGCCGATGTGTATTCGGCCGCCCTGGAGCGCTGGCTCGCGAGCGGCGCTGCTGACCTCGACGATCGGCTGCCGATCGTGCTCGCCGACCTCGGCCTCGCGCTCGGCGTCGACCTCGCCGCGAACGCCCTGATGACTTCGCTCTCCGGCGGGCAGGCCGCCCGGGTCGGCCTTGCCGCGCTGCTCCTCTCCCGATTCGACGTCGTGCTCCTCGACGAGCCCACCAACGACCTCGACCTCGACGGGCTGGAGCGCCTGGAGGGCTTCGTGCGGGGGCTGCGCGGCGGCGTCGTGCTGGTGAGCCACGACCGCGAGTTCCTCGCGCGCTGCGTCACGCGGGTGCTGGAACTCGACCTCGCCCAGGGGTCGAACCGGGTCTTCGGCGGCGGCTACGACTCCTACCTGGAGGAGCGCGAAACCGCGCGCCGCCACAAACGTGAGCAGTACGACGAGTTCGCCGACAAGAAGGCCGACCTCGTCGGCCGGGCGAGGACGCAGCGGGAGTGGTCGAGCCAGGGCGTGCGGAACGCCATGAAAAAGGCGCCCGACAACGACAAGATTCGCCGCAAGGCCTCGGCCGAGTCCAGCGAGAAGCAGGCGCAGAAGGTGCGGCAGATGGAGAGCCGCATCGCGCGCATAGAAGAGGTTGAGGAGCCGCGCAAGGAATGGCAGCTCGAATTCACCATCGGCTCGGCGCCCAGGTCGAGCTCGGTCGTCTCCACCCTCAGCAACGCCGTCTTCCGCCAGGGCGACTTCACCCTCGGTCCGGTGTCGCTGCAGGTCAACGCGGGGGAGCGCATGGGCATCACCGGCCCCAACGGCGCCGGCAAGTCGACACTCCTGCGGGCGCTCCTCGGGCGACAGCTGCCGGATGACGGCACGGCCCACCTCGGCGCGAACGTTTCGATCGGCGAGATCGACCAGGCCCGCGCGCTCATCGCGGGGGAGCGGCCTCTCGCCGAGAGCTTCGAGCAACTCGTGCCGGAACACTCGTCGGCCGAGGTGCGCACGCTGCTGGCCAAGTTCGGCCTCAAGGCCGACCACGTCAACCGGCCCGTCGACGAGTTGTCCCCCGGGGAGCGCACGCGCGCCGGACTCGCCCTCCTCCAGGCGCGGGGCATCAACCTGCTCGTGCTCGACGAGCCGACGAACCACCT
>DHJB01000059.1:3892-6319 GCA_002404115.1 Microbacteriaceae bacterium UBA4731 | reverse complement strand
GCCGACGAACCACCTCGACCTGGCGGCCATCGCGCAGCTGGAGCAGGCCCTGGAGTCATACGGCGGCACGCTCCTGCTGGTTACCCACGACCGGCGGATGCTCGAAAACGTGCACATCGACCGGCACTGGAGCGTCAACTCCGGCCGAGTCACGGAGTCCTGAGCCGCCGAATTGCGCAACCGCTGAACCGTGCTGCCGGCCGGGCTGGGCGGTACAGCCAGCGATCGGCGCTGGGCCATTGACAGCGCGAAAGTTCTGTCTAGTCTTGAAAAGAACGAGCCTTCTGACTCGGGCTCAGGTTCGCACCGGAACGATCGCATCCACTTCGATACGAACGTCGGCGAAGGGGCGGTTGACATGAGATTGCTCAATGACGTTGACCCGGCGAGGCCTCACGAGAGTGTGATGCCCGACCGCGGCGCGGCCCTGCGGAGCGAGTGACCGTGCTGCCGATGTTTCCGCTCGGATCCGTGCTCTTCCCCTATATGCCGCTGCAGCTGCGGGTGTTCGAAGACCGCTACATGGTCATGCTGTCGCGGATCCTGCAGACCGAAAGCCTCGAGTTCGGCGTTGTCCTGATCGAACGCGGCCAGGAGGTGGGCGGGGGAGAGCATTGCTTCCGGTTTGGGACCGTCGCCCGCATCACCCAGCTGGAGGCGACGGAGGGATTAGTCGGCCTGGTCGCCCACGGCGGCCAGCGTATCGAGGTGGTCGAGTGGCTGGCTGAGGACCCACATCCCCAGGCGGTCGTCCGCGGCCTGGACGACCTCGACTGGGACGACGCCCTGCTGCCGCTGCGCAAGCAGGCCGAGCACGACGTGCGGCGTGCCCTGGCGGTGGCCAGCGAGTTCACCGAGCAGGTGTGGTCCCCGGACGTCGAACTGTCCGCTGACCCGATCGCGGCCGCCTGGCAACTTGCCGCGATCGCCCCGCTCGGCCCGCTCGACCAGGTGTCCCTGCTGCGTTCGACAACAATGGACGGACTCCTGCGTTCCGTGATCGAGTACACCGAGGCGGCCGGGGAGCCCTTCCGCGCCCCCTGGCCCGAGGAAGATGCCGAGGAAGAAGCCGAGGAATGATCCGGGGAGGAGCCGGGGAGGAGCCGCTGGATAAGTGCATGGCGAGCCGTCTTGTCCGCGCGGGATGGTGGTCTTAGAATTAAGGCACAAGCCCCGTGCAACATGCTTCGCATGGCGACTATCTGGTGATGGTGAGGACGTGGTTGTGATGACAACGATTCATTCCCGACACAATTCGGCCCACAGGGACAGCGGCACTTATGCGCCGTCGAGGCGGCTGACGATCTCGTGCAGCAACTTCCTCGAGCTCGACCAGCTGCACACCGAGTACACCTTCATGGGCTGGAAGACGCTCGTCGACAGCCGCGCGCTCACGCTGACGGTTCTCATTCCGCGCTAGAGCAGGATCGTCGGCCTATGCTGTGCCCATGGCAAAGCCCTTCAGCATCCTGGCCGTCGAGACCATCGCTGCACCACCCGAGCGGGTGTTCGAGTTGATGAACGATCTCGGCCGACTCGACGAGTGGTCTCCGTTCGCTCAGATGGACCCGAACATCACCAGCATGGTCTCCGACCCCGCCGTGGGAGTAGGAGCCAGCTACGAGTGGGCCGGCAAACGCGTCGGCACAGGCCGGATGCGTATTGTCAGGTCGCAACCGTCGACCGAGATCGACCTCGCCATGGAGTTCCTCGCACCGATGGCATCGACGAGCCAGGTCGACTACCGCCTCGAGCCCGTCGCCGGCGGGACCATGGTGACCTGGCGAATGTCGGGGGAGCGCGGCGTCGGCGGCCGCATCGTCGCCGGCCTGCTGCGGATGGACGCGATGATGGCCGGCAATTTCGCCGATGGCCTGCGCAGCCTGAAGGCGCTCGCCGAAGCCGCGTGAGGCATCCGTCCGGCCGCTCGTTCCGCCACGCGGTGGGCAGATCCGCCTTTTGCGCGCTGTAGGCTGTGAGGGCAACAAGCACAACTGAACACCGGGCCATCAAGGTCGATGCGGGAGAGTTCGACGTCGTCAGACGCGCGAACACCGAAGGAGCAATCCTCCCCGACAATCTCTCAGGTACGCGTACCGCATCGAACTGGCCACTCTGAAAAGTAGTCGCGGATCACGAGCGGCTCGCCCACGGTGAAAGTCGGAACCCAGCAGGGTCCTGATGAAGCTCTCAGGCCGGATGACAGAGGGGGAGTTCCCAGGGGTCCTTCGCGACCCCAGCGAATCTCGCGCGGCTGTTCGGCCGACGACGACCTGGAGAACTCATGACCTCGGCTACCGACGACACGACCGGCACCCCTACCATCCCCGAACGGTTCTCGCCGCTGCACCAGGCGCACGTGGACGCCGGGGCGAGTTTCACCGATTTCGCCGGCTGGCAGATGCCGGTTCGCTATTCGAGCGACCT
>DHJB01000059.1:0-3810 GCA_002404115.1 Microbacteriaceae bacterium UBA4731 | reverse complement strand
CCTTCCTCGATTACGCGCTCGCCGGCAAGCTCTCCGCGATCGACCTCCTGCAGGCCAAGTACAGCCTCATCCTCAATGAAGCCGGCGGCATCATCGACGACATCGTCGTCTACCGCACCGCCGAGAATGAGTACCTCGTCGTCGCCAACGCCGGCAACCGGTTCCAGGCGTTCGAGGCGCTGAGCCGCCGGTCCGCGCGCTTCGAGGTGACCGTCACCGATCGCAGCGACGACGTCGCCCTGATCGCCGTGCAGGGTCCGAACGCACGCGCAATCCTGGAGGCGACGGAGGGCCTCACGGTCACCGGCGACCTCTCGGCGCTCAAGTACTACCGCTCCCTCGCCGGAACGTTCCTCGGCGGAACCGTGCTTATCGCCCGCACCGGTTACACGGGCGAAGACGGCTTCGAACTCTACGTCGACGTCCCGGATGCCGCGGCCCTCTGGGACGCCCTCGTCGTCGCCGGAGCGCCCCACGGCCTCGTGCCCGCCGGACTCGCCAGCCGCGACACGCTCCGCCTCGAGGCCGGCATGCCGCTCTACGGGCACGAACTCAGCACGTCGACCTACCCGGCCCAGGCCGGACTCGGCCGCGTCGTCAGCCTCGCCAAGGAAACCGACTTCATCGGCCGTGCCGCCAGCGAGGAAGGCCCCAGCGCCGAGGCTCGCGTGCTCGTCGGACTCATCTCGGCCGGCAAGCGCGCCGGTCGCGCCGGCTACGACATCTTCCGCAGCCCGGAGGCCACGGAGGCCGAGGGCATCATCACCAGCGGCGCACTCTCACCGACCCTCGGGTACCCGATCGCCATGGCGTACGTGGCTCCGGCGCTCGCGCGCCTGGGCACCGAGGTCTACGTCGACGTGCGCGGAAGCCGCATCCCGGCCACCGTCACGTCACTCCCCTTTTATAAGCGCCAAAAGTAGTGAAACCAGAAGCATCCACCCCTGCGAGAGGAACCCCCATGGCAGACAAGACTGAACTCCAGTACACGGCCGAGCACGAATGGCTGCTGGTCGAGGGAGACGTCGCGACCGTCGGCATCACGGCGTACGCCGCGGAGAAGCTCGGTGACGTTGTCTTCGTCGAGCTTCCGGCCGTCGGCAGCACGGTAGCCAGCGGCACCGTCGTCGGCGAGATCGAATCCACGAAGTCGGTCGGGGAGCTCTTCGCGCCCGTCAACGGCACCGTCACCGAGATCAACGACGCCGTCGTCGACAGCCCAGAGGTCGTCAACAGCGACCCGTTCGGCGAGGGCTGGCTCATCAAGGTCTCCTTCACCGAGCTGCCCGCTCTCCTCAGCTACGCCGAATACTCCGCCCTCGTCGGCGAATAACAGAACACGCAGGTTTATCACCACATGACACAACTCTTCACCCAGCGTCACATCGGAACGGATGCCGACGCCCAGTCCCGCATGCTCGCCATCCTTGGCCACGACTCGGTCGAGTCGCTCGTCAACGCCGCGGTTCCGGCCTCGATCCAGGTCGACCAGTTCCGCGCCCCCGGCGACAGCACCCTGCCGCCCGCCGCCACCGAGCGCGAGGCGATCCAGGAGCTTCGCGGTCTCGCCGACCGGAACACGGTCAAGCGCTCGATGATCGGCCTCGGCTACTACGACACGATCACCCCCGCGGTGATCAAACGCAACGTGCTGGAGAACCCGAGCTGGTACACGGCCTACACGCCGTACCAGCCGGAGATTTCGCAGGGGCGCCTCGAGGCCCTGATCAACTTCCAGACCATGGTCGCCGACCTCACCGGCCTGAACACGGCCAACGCGTCGATGCTGGACGAGTCGACCGCCGTCGTCGAGGGCATGCTCCTCACCCGCCGTGCCTCGAAGTCCACGTCCCGCCGATTCATCGTCGACGCCGACGCGCTGCCGCAGACGCACGCCCTGCTGGCCAGCCGCGCCAACGCCCTCGGCATCGAGCTGGCCGTCGTCGAGCTCGATGATACGACGACCGCCGCCGACCTCGGCGAACACTTCGGCATCTTCGTGCAGTACCCGGCGGCATCCGGTCGGGTCTGGAACCCCGCCGGCGTCATCGCCGCCGCCCAGGCGCAGGGCGCCCTCGCCGTCGTCGCCGCCGACCTGCTCGCGCTCACGCTGATCACCTCGCCAGGGGAACTGGGCGCGGACGTCGCCGTCGGCACGAGCCAGCGCTTCGGTGTGCCGATGGGCTTCGGCGGTCCGCACGCCGGCTACATGGCCGTGCGCAAGGGCCTCGAGCGCCAGCTTCCCGGCCGCCTCGTCGGCGTGAGCGTCGACGCCGCCGGGCACCCTGCCTACCGGCTGTCGCTCCAGGTGCGCGAGCAGCACATCCGTCGTGACAAGGCCACCTCGAACATCTGCACCGCCCAGGTGCTGCTGGCCGTCATGGCCGGCATGTACGCGGTGTACCACGGGCCCGACGGGCTCAAGGCGATCGCCGAGCAGGTGCACGAGCGGGCCGGCCAGCTGGTCGTTGCCCTGCTCGCGGTGGGCGTCAACGTCGTGCACGACACCTTTTTCGACACCATCCGCGTGTCGGTCGCCGGGCGTGCGGCCGAGGTCCTCGCCAGCGCCGCCGAGGCCGGCGTCAACCTGTACCAGGTCGACTCCGACACGATCGGCCTGTCGGTCGACGAGACGACGACCCTGGCCGACCTCACAACCGTGCTGGGAGCATTCGGCGGCCGGGACGCGTTCGGCCACGTCGACTTCAGCCTCGCCGAGAGCGGCCTGCCGGACGGGCTTGCCCGAACGAGCGAGTACCTCACGCACGCCGTCTTCAACACGCACCGCTCCGAGACGAGCATGATGCGCTACCTCAAGCGGCTCGCCGACTACGACTACGCGCTCGACCGGGGGATGATCCCGCTCGGCTCCTGCACGATGAAGCTGAACGCGGCCACCGAGATGGAAGCCGTCACCTGGCCGGAGTTCGGCGGGATCCACCCGTTCGCCCCCCGCGCCGACGTCGAGGGCTACCTCGAGCTCATCCACCAGCTGGAAACCTGGCTGACGGATGTCACCGGCTACGACTCCGTGTCGCTGCAGCCCAACGCCGGCAGCCAGGGCGAACTGGCCGGACTGCTCGCCATCCGCGGCTTCCACCTCGCCAACGGGGACGACCAGCGCACGGTGTGCCTCATCCCCTCGAGCGCGCACGGCACGAACGCGGCATCCGCGGTCCTGGCCGGCATGAAGGTCGTCGTCGTCTCCTGCGACAAGCTCGGCAACGTCGACCTCGACGACCTGCGCGCGAAGATCGCGCTGCACGCCGAGAGCCTCGCGGCGCTGATGATCACCTACCCGTCGACGCACGGCGTGTACGAGCATGAGGTCGGCGCCATCTGCCGGGCCGTGCACGACGCCGGCGGACAGGTCTACGTCGACGGCGCCAACCTGAACGCGCTGCTCGGCTTCGCCCGCTTCGGCGACTTCGGTGGCGACGTGTCGCACCTCAACCTGCACAAGACGTTCTGCATCCCGCACGGCGGCGGCGGCCCCGGTGTCGGCCCGGTCGCGGCGAAGGCGCACCTCGCGCCGTTCCTGCCCGGGCATCCGCTGGCCCAGAGCGACGAGCACTACCTGCTCGGCGGCACGGTCAAGCACGAGGGTGGGCCCGTCTCGGCGGCTCCCTACGGCAGCCCGAGCATCCTGCCGATCTCGTGGGCCTACGTGCGCATGATGGGCGCCGACGGCCTCAAGCAGGCCACCGGCGCGGCCGTGCTCGCGGCCAACTACGTCGCCAAGCGCCTCGCCGGCCATTACCCGGTGCTGTACGCGGGCGACAACGGGCTCGTCGCGCACGAGTGCATCCT
>DHJB01000037.1 GCA_002404115.1 Microbacteriaceae bacterium UBA4731 | reverse complement strand
GGGGGCTCGCCGTGGGGCTCAGCCCTCGGACTGCGGGTGGTACTTGGAGAGGAGGAACACGCCGTAGATGGCCACGAGTCCGGCCACGACGAACGCGACGGCAGCCCAGGTCGGTGCCTGCGATGCCTCGCCGAGCACGACGATGCCGATCCCGACGGCAACCAGGGGGTCGACGACCGTGAGTCCGGCGATGACGAGGTCCGGCGGCCCGGAGGCGTAGGCGTTCTGCACGAAGTAGGCCCCGAGGGCGCTGGCCAGGAGCAACCCGGCGACGCAGGTCAGCGTGAGCCACTCGAAGTTGCCGTGCTGGGCGCGGTTGATGATCACCTTCGCGAGCGTCGCGACGAATCCGTAGAGCACACCGGCGCCCATGATGTAGAAGATCGCCTTGAACCGGGTGCGTAGGTAGCCGAAAGCGAGACTGAAGGCGAGCAGCACAACGCCGAGCACGATCAGGATCGTGATGAGGTTGTCACCCGTGACTGGTCTGTCGACGGCCGTGAACGCCGCGACCGTGACGAACAGGCCCACGCCGCCGACACACATCGAAATGGCGGCGATCGACCGTCGGTTCAGCCTCGATTTCGTGACCCGGGCATTGAGGATCGATGTGATCACGAGGGCCACCGCGCCCAGCGGCTGCACGACGATGAGGGGCGCGAAGGCCAGGCTGGTCAACTGGAAGACGATGGCCAGGCCGAGCATGAGCGAACCGAGCACCCAGGACGGCCGCGCCAGGAGGAGCAGGAGCTGGCGGGGGTTCATGCCGCCCGTGATCTCGGCCGTGTTCGCTTCGACCTTGGCGACACCCCGATGCTGGAACTGTGCCCCCAGCGACAAGAACACGGCGCCGATCAGCGCGATCGGAATCCCGATGGACTGTCGCGGGTCGATCGTGGCGACCACGAGGGGGAACAGGTCGGGAGTCACCCATCGACCCTATCCAGAATGATCCCGATATCCTTGCTGAATGGCCGTGCTACCGATAGTAATTTCAGGTGACCCAGTGCTCCACTTTCCCGCAGCCCCCGTCGTCGAATTCGACGACGTGCTGCGCACGCTGGTGCAGGACATGTTCGAGACGATGGATGCCGCGCCCGGCGTCGGATTGGCCGGCCCGCAGGTAGGCGCCCCGCTACGGCTCTTCACCTTCAGCTACACCGACGACGACGAGCGCGCGTGGCGCGGCGTGGCCATCAACCCTGAACTGTGGATCACCCCGGTTCCGGCCGGCCACGCCGACGAGGACGACGACGTCGAGGGCTGCCTGTCGTTCCCCGGCGAACGCTTCCCGCTCAAGCGGGCGCAGTCGGCGATCCTTCGCGCCGTCGACGTGGAGCAGAAACCGTTCGAGATCAGTGCCGACGGGTGGCTGGCGCGCATCTTCCAGCACGAGTTCGACCACCTCGACGGCACGCTCTACGTTGACCGCCTCGAGCACGCCTACGCGAAGATCGCGGCGAAGGTGACGCGCAAGCGGGGCTGGGGCATGCCCGGGCTCACCTGGATGCCCGGCATCGACAACCTCGAAGACTGACTCAGGCTCAGACGAATGCCCTGATCGCGGCGGCCACGAGCGCCGCCGCGATCACAACCACGATGAACGGCACGCGCAGCGCGAACAGTGCGATCGCCACGATCACAGCGGGCACCCGGGCATCCACGATGATCGCCTGGCCTGCCCCGAGCGTCTGCACGGCGACCAGCGCCGCGAGCAGGGCCACCGTCAGCAGGTCGGCGATGCGCGCGGGCGCCGGCTTCTGAAGCAGCGAGGGCGGCACGGCGTACCCGGCCAGCTTGATCGCCAGGCAGGCGCCGGAGGCGAGGATGATGATCTGCCACAGGGTCACCGGGCTGCCTCCCCGGCGCCGACGGCTTCCGCATCCGATACGGCCGCCGGAGCTCCGTCCGCGTTCTCCCGAACGCCCAGCCAGTTGAACCAGCCGACGGCGACCGCGACGAGCGCGGCGACCAGCACCGGCAGGCCGGGCAGCAGGGCCGGCGTCAGCGACGCGGCGACCACCGCTGCCGCCACCGCGACGGCACCGGCCTGCACCCGCTTCAGCCGCGGCCACAGCAGGCCGACGAACGCGGCGGCGGCCGCGGCATCCAGCCCGTAGCCCCTTGTGTCGCCGAGCGCGTCGCCGATGAGCGCCCCGGCGAGGGTGGTGAGGTTCCAGCCGACGAAGACGGCGAGGCCGGTCACCCAGAAGCCCGTGCGGCGGCTGCGCGGCGTCGGTTGCGCGAGCGCCACGGCCGTGGACTCGTCGATCGTGATCCAGGCCGCCGCGATGCGCTTCCACCGGCCGGGCCCGACGATGGGCGCCGTGCGGATGCCATAGATGGCGTTACGGGAGCCGAGGAGGGCTGCGCTGGCGATCGCGGCAGGGCCGGCCGCGAGTCCCCCGGCGGCCAGCACGCCGACGAGGGCGAACTGGGACCCTCCGGAGAACATGACCAGGCTGATGAAGCAGGTCTGCCAGACGTCGAGCCCCGCGGCCACCGACAGCGCACCGAAGGACACGCCGTAGGCGGCCGTGGCCAGGCCGACGGCCAGGCCGGCCCTGATTGCGAGGCGCCGGTTACGGCCGTCGTCGCCAAACCCTGTCGTCACCATGCCCGTCGCCATCAGCGCCCGAGGTTCACGCCGTGGACGCCGTTGTGGAAGCGCAGCGACGGGAAGATGGCGGAGATGGAGAACCCGACCCCTGGCACGGTGCCGGCGTTGAACACGCCGCCGAAGAGCTGGGCGCGTTCGCGCATCTGGGTGATCCCCGCGCCGGCGATGCTCTCGCTGAGCGCCCGGAGGTCATCGTCGATCGTGTACGCGGTGCGTGCCGCCACCTCGTCGGCGTCGGCGCTCGCGCGCCGGGCGGCCGCGCGGATGCCGTCGTCGTCCACGAGCAGCTGCAGGCCGTCCTGGGTCCAGGTGAAGGAAATGCGGGCTTCGGTGCCAATCCCGCCGTGCTTGAGGGCGTTGGCCAGCGCGCTCTGCAGGATCCGGTAGATCGCCAGCTCGGCGCCTTGCCGGAGCGGGAACCGCTCCCCCGCTTCGATGAAGATCACGACGAGGCCGGCGTCGCGCATCACCCGGAACAGGTCGCGCGCCGACTGCAGGCCGGACTGAGGCAAAGCGATGGACTCACCCTCGCGCACGATCGTCAGCACGCGGCGCATGTCGGCGAGGGCGACGCGCCCGTCGTCGACCAGCGCCGTCGCGGCGCGAACGGCGCTCGAGGGGTCGCTCTCGGCCGTGTACCGGGCCGCCTCGGCGCGGGTGATGAGCCTCGCGACCGACAGGACGGCGACATCCTGCAGCTCGCGGATGATGCCGATCCTGCCCTGCTGCTCGGCGAGGGACAGTTCGAGGTCAATGCGAAGGCGCTCGGCGCTCGTGCGGTCGAACAGGGTTCGACGCGAGCGGGCGGCGGCGAGGCGCCAGAGCGCGAGCAGAATGATCGCGATCACGGCCAACGCGGCGCTGAAGAACTGCCAGGGGTCCACCCGGATCGCCTTTCGTCGTTCTCACCGCCCCGGGGGGGCCGAGGGACAAAAAAGGCCGTCCAGGGTGGAGCCCGGAACGGCCTTTTCGCTCCCCGAGTTGGACTCGAACCAACAACCTGCCGGTTAACAGCCGGCTGCTCTGCCAATTGAGCTATCGAGGAATGCTTTGAACACAGAACGCTTGAACAAGCGTTGCTACTTTATCAAAGGTTGGCCCAGCGCCAAATCGAGACCAGTCTTCAGTAGCCGAGCCGGGGGTCGACGACCCCCACAAAGCGCCCGTCTCCAAGGAATGCACCCACATTCAGGCGGATCCGCTCGGCGAGCAGCGGCGCCGTCATCTCGGGCGTGTCGGCCATGTGCGGTGTGATCAGGCACCGGGGTTCGCTCCAGAGCGGATGCCCGTCCGGCAGCGGCTCCGGATCGGTCACGTCGAGCGCCGCACCAGCGATGATCCCGGCGTCGAGGGCGACGACGAGCGCATCCGTGTCGAGGAGCGGCCCGCGCGCGATGTTGACGAGGTTCGCGTCCTGCCGCATCAGCGCCAGCTCTTCGGCACCGATCAGGTGCCGGGTGTCGCCGGTGAGCGCTGCGGCCACCACGACCACGTCGGCGTCGGGCAGGACGTCGTGCAGCGCGCCCGTCTGCACCGTGCGCGCCGCGCCGGGGACGGGCTCGGCGCTGCGGCGCACGACGGTGATCGAGGTGTCGAACGGGGCGAGCAGGCGGATGAGTTCGAGGGCGATGCCGCCGGCGCCGATGATGACGACGTTGAGGCCGTAGAGCGAGCGTCCCTCTGGCACCCGGTTCCAGCTGTCGGCGCGTGCCCGCTTCTGCAGCACGCGCAGGAGGGCGAGGGTGAGGGCGAGAGCGTGTTCGGCCACCGGCTGGGCGTAGGCGCCCTTGGCGCTCGTCCAGAGCAGCCCTGGGCGGTCCTGGTCGGCCAGGACGCCGCTGAAGGCGTCCACTCCTGCCCAGGGCAGTTGCACCCACTGGATTTGCGGGTTGGCCTGGAGGGTCTCGCGCAGCTGCTCGGCGCGGCTATGCGACAGCCAGACGAGCCCGCGCGTGTCGGCGGAGAGCCCGGCGACCTGGCCACCGGCCGCTTCGACCGCGGAGACGAAGATGTCCTTGGGGACGGGCAGGATGGCGATCGGGCCGGGCGTTGGACGCCGGTCCCCTGGAAGCGGGGTCCCCTCGGTGGCTGCGACGGAGCGGTGCTGGGCGTTCATTCGGCTGGTCTCTCGCCGACGGATCCACCGGTCAGCGCGGCACCCAGGCCGGCGACATACGGATGCCAGGGGTCGGCGAACACCTCGTCGATGGTGCCGAGCCCGACCAGCACGCCCTGGTACATCACCCCGATCCGGTCGGCTACCCGGCGGAGAACCGCCAGGTCGCTGCTGATCACGAGCGCTGAGAACGACCGTTCCCGCTGCAGCTCGCCGATCAGGTCGATCACGGCGTTGCGCACCGTCACGTCGACGCCGGCGGTCGGCTCGTCGGCGATGAGCAGCGAGGGCCCGAACACGAGCGCCCTGGCCAGGGCGACGCGCTGGCGCTGCCCGCCGCTGAGCTCGTAAGGGAACTTGCCCAGCACGGCCAGCGGCAGGCGCACCGCGTCCACCATGGTGGCGACCCTCGTTTCGAGCGCGCGGCGGTTGAAGCGATTGTCCCGGTCGAGCACCGGCTCTGCGACGGTCTCGGCGACGGTCATCGTCGACGGGAGCGTTTCGGCGGCATCCTGGGCCAGCAGACCGACGCCGTACGTGACGGCCGCGAGCCGGCGCCGGTTGATCCGGCGCAGCGGCACGCCGAGCACGGTGGCCTCTCCCCCGGTGATCTGCGGTCGCACGTCGCCGAAACCACCCGCGAAGGCCGCGCCGGAGAGCACCCGGGCGAGGGTGCTCTTCCCGGAGCCGCTCTCGCCGAGCAGACCGAGCACTTCGCCCTGCTTGAGGCGCAGCGTGAGCCCGTGCACGGCCACGAAGGCCGGGCTCGCGCCATGCGGCGGGTACTCGATCGTCAGGTCACTCGTCGTGATCGGATAGACGGGTACCTCGCCGCGTGTCATGCGCTCTATCCTGCCGCACGCAGCTTGCGGAGTCCCTCCCGGCGATGGGCCTGTTCGGCCGGATCCGGAACGGGCAGCGAGGCGAGCAGCCGCTGGGTGTACGGGTCCTTCGGCGCGCCGAGCACCTCGGCGCCCGTGCCCTCTTCGACCAGTTGGCCCTTGTAGAGCACGGCGATGCGGTCGGCGAGGATGTCGACGACGGCGAGGTCGTGGCTGATGAAGAGCGCGGCGAAACCGAACTCCCGCTGGAGCTCTGCGAACAGTTCGAGCACGCGGGCCTGCACCGAGACATCCAGCGCAGAGGTCGGCTCGTCGGCGATGAGCAGGGTCGGCTCGAGGGCCAGGGCCCTCGCCAGGCTTGCGCGTTGGCGCTGACCGCCGCTCAACTCGTGCGGGTAGCGGTCGCCGAACGCCTTGGGCAGCTGCACGGCCTCGAGCAGCTCGTTGACGCGCTTGCGCGCCGCACCGGGGTTGGCCGCGCGACCGTGCACGACGAGCGGCTCTGCGACGCAGTCGGCGATCGTCAGCAGCGGGTTGAAGCTCGACGCGGGGTCCTGGAAGACGAAACCGATGTCGCTGCGCAGCTTCTTGAACTCCCGTTCCTTGAAGCCGTTCATCTCGTGGCCGAGAACGGTGAGCGAACCGCCGGTGACGCGGGTCAGACCGGCGATGGCCCGACCAATCGTGGTCTTGCCCGATCCGCTCTCGCCGACCAGGCCGAGCACCTCGCCCGGTCGGATCGCGAAGCTGACGCCGTCAACGGCGACGAAGCCGGCGCGGCCGAACCGGCCCGGATACTCGATCCGCAGGTTGTCGGCGACGACGACGGGCGGCAGCTGCGCCCAGCCCGGCTCGCGCGCTTCGGCCCTGGCCTTGGCACGGACGATGCCCTGCCCGACGTGCGGCACGGCAGCGAGCAGCTTCTTCGTGTACTCGTGCTGCGGCGAACTGAACAGGACCTGCGCCGGGGCCTCTTCGACGACCTTGCCCTCGTACATGACGGCAACTCGGTCGGCCAGGTCGGCGACGACACCCATGTTGTGGGTGATCAGCACGATGGCGGTGCCGAACTCGTCGCGACAGCGCCGCAGGAGGTCGAGGATCTCCGCCTGCACGGTCACGTCCAGCGCCGTGGTCGGCTCGTCGGCGACGATGAGGCCGGGGTCGAGCACGAGGGCCATGGCAATGACAACGCGCTGCTTCTGGCCGCCGGAGAACTGGTGCGGGTAGTAGTTGACCCGCGTCTGCGGGTCGGGGATGCCAACCCGTCCGAGGATCTCGATGGCCTTGGCTTTCGCCTCCTTGCGGCTGAATTCGCCGTGGGCACGGATGCCTTCGGCGATCTGCCAGCCCACGGTGTAGACCGGGTTCAGGGCCGTGGACGGCTCCTGGAACACCATCGACACGTCGGTACCGCGCACCTGGCGCAGCTGCTGCTTGCCGAGCGAGATGATGTCGTGCTGGGAACGGCCGTCCTTGCTGCTGAGGACGACGGCGCCGTGCGCCGTCGCCGTCTCCGGCAGCAGGCCGAGGATGGTCTTGGCGGTGACGGTCTTGCCGCTGCCGCTCTCCCCCACGATCGCGAGGACTTCGCCGGGGGCGACGTTCAGGCTGACGCCGTCGACGGCCTTGACCGCGCCGGCATCGGTGGCGAATGAGATGCCCAGGTCAGTGATGGTCAGGACGTTGTTCATGAGGAGGTCTCCAAGCCGTCAATTCCGCCAAGGCCGGCGCCGAGTGTGCCGCCAGGCACGACCGAGGTTTGGGCGACCACGCCGGCCGCCTGGGCGACCGCACGGCGACCGCGCAGGCGCGGGTCGGCGAGGTCATTGAGGCTCTCGCCGACGAGGGTGATGCCGAGCACGACGAGCACGATTGCGAGGCCGGGGAACAGAGCCGTCCACCAGATTCCGCTCGTGACATCCGACAGCGCCTTGTTGAGGTCGTAGCCCCACTCAGACGCGGCGGACGGCTCGATGCCGAAGCCGAGGAAGCCGAGGCCCGCGAGGGTCAGGATGGCCTCGGAGGAGTTGAGCGTGAAGATCAGCGGCAGCGTGCGCGTGGCGTTGCGCAGCACATGCCGGGACATGATGCGGCTGTTGCTGGCGCCGAGCACGCGAGCGGACTCCACGTACGCCTCCGCCTTGATGCGCACCGTCTCGGCGCGAATCACCCGGAAGTACTGCGGGATGAACACAACGGTGATCGAGATGGCCGCGGCGAGGACGCCGCCGATCAGGTTCGACTTTCCGCCGGAGATCACGATCGACATGACGATGGCGAGCAGCAGCGACGGGAACGCGTACACGGCGTCGCAGACGACCACGAGGACGCGGTCGAGCCAGCCGCCGAAGTATCCGGAGACAAGGCCGAGGGCCACACCGGCGAAGATCGACAGGATGACGGCGACAACGATGACGAAGAGCGCGGTCTGCGCTCCCCAGATCACGCGGGAGAGCACGTCGTAGCCGCCGACGGTCGTGCCGAGCACGTGCGCGCCGCCCGGGGCCTGCTGGGCGCCGAACGCGCCGGCAGCGTCGCGCAGCTGGCTGTAGCCGAACGGCGCGAGGACGGGAGCGAAGATCGCGGTCACCACGAAGAGTCCGGTGATGATCAGGCCGGCGACGAGCATCCCGCGCTGGAGGCCGACGCTCTGCCTCAGCTGGTGCACGACGGGAAGGCGGGAGAACAGGCTGCCCTTGCGGGTGCCGGTCAGGTCGGGTGTCGAGGTCATGATCAGTACCTCACTCTCGGGTCGATGATCGCGGCAACGATGTCGACGATGAAGTTGGACAGCGCCACGATCACGGCCAGCAGGGCGACAATGCCCTGCACTGCCACGAAGTCGCGTGCCTTGAGGAATTCGGAGAGCATGAAGCCCAGGCCCTTCCATTCGAAGGTCGTCTCGGTCAGCACCGCACCACCGAGCAGCAGGGCGATCTGAAGTCCGATGACCGTGATGATCGGGATGAGCGCCGGCCGGTAGGCGTGCTTGCGCACCAGGCGGAACTCGCTGACGCCGCGGGAGCGGGCTGCGTCGACGTAGTCGGTGCCCAGCGTGCCGATCAGGTTCGTGCGCACGAGGCGCAGGAAGACGCCGGCGGTGAGCAGGCCGAGCGCGAGCGCGGGAAGAATGGCGTGCGCGAGCACGTCGCTGATCACGGCCGGGTCGCCCGTCTGGAAGGCGTCGATCGTGTAGACGCCCGTCTTGCCCGGCAACAGCTGCATTTGCAGCTCCGAACCGGTCGTCGCCCGACCGGCAACGGGGAGCACCTTGAACCAGACCGAGAAGACGAGCTTGAAGAGCAGCCCGGAGAAGAACACCGGGGTGGCGTAGCAGAGGATGGCGAAGATGCGCAGGAAGGCATCCGGTGCCTTGTCGCGCCAGTAGGCGGCGACCATGCCGAGCGGGATGCCGACGATGAACGCGACGATGAGCCCGTAGAAGGCGAGTTCGGCGGTGGCCACACCGTAGGTGGTCAGCACGTCGAGGACCGGCTTGTTGGTGCTGATCGTCGTGCCGAAGTTACCGGTGAAGATCTGGCCGAGGTATTCGAAGTACTGCACCAGGATCGGTCGATCGTACCCGGCCGCGTGGATGCGTTCGGCCAGCTGCTCCGGACCCAGCCGGCCGCCGAGGGCTGCCGTGATCGGGTCACCGGTCGTGCGCATGAGCCAGAAGACCATGGAGACGAGGATGAAGATGGTCGGGAAGATGAGGAGAAAGCGGATCAGCAGATACCGGCCGATTCCACCGCCCGAAGAAGATTTCTTTGTGCGCTCAGCTGGCCGAGCGGCCGGGGCTGATGGCGACGGTGCCACAGTGGTCATGCTTACCTCACGATTGCAAAGAGTCGGGGGCACCCAGCGAAGAATTACGCCGGGCACCCCCGCTTACCGAACTAGAGAAGACTCTAGTCATTGAACTGATTAACCCTTGGCCAAAGCCCCGTAGTGGAACTTGAACGACGCGTCAAGCGTGTCGGTCGTTCCGGTCACATCGGTCCCCGTCACGGCAACCTGGGCACCCTGGAGCAGCGGGAGCGTCGGCAGCTCGGCGGCGACCTCGTCCTGGATTTCCTCGATGAGCTTGGTGCGCGCAGCGGGGTCGGCCGTGACAGCCTGCTTCAGGATCAGGTCGTTGACGGCCTGGTCCTTGTAGTGGTTCTTCACGAAGTTGTCATTCAGGAAGAACGGCGTCAGGTAGTTGTCAGCGTCGGAGTAGTCCGGGAACCAGCCGAGCTGGTAGGCCGGGTACACGTCGGAGGTGCGGTCCTTGACGTACTGCACGTACTCGGTCGACTGCAGGTTCACCTTGAACAGGCCGGAGGCTTCCAGCTGGTCCTTGACGAGTGCGTACTCGTCAGACGAACCCGGGCCGTAGTGGTCCGTGTTGTACTGCAGGTTGAGCGCGATCGGAACCGTCACACCGGCCTTTTCGAGGGTTGCCGTCGCCTTGGCGGCATCCGGGGCACCCTTGCCGTCGCCGTAGAGACCCTGGAGGGACTTCGTGGCGCCGGTCAGGCCGTCGGGAACGTAGGAGAACAGCGGGGTGTAGGTGCCCTTGTAGACCTGCTTGGCGAGCTCGTCGCGGTCGACGAGGTCGGCGGCTGCCTGGCGAACGGCGAGAGCCTTGGCCGGGTCGGCCTCAGCGGTCTTCGCACCGTACGGCTGCGTGTCGAAGTTGAAGACGATGTAGCGGATTTCTCCACCCGGGCCGTCGACGACCTTGACCTTGTCGTTGCCGCGCAGGTCGTCGATGTCGGTTGCCGACAGGCTGCGGAATGCAACGTCAATGTTGCCTTCCTGCACGTCGAGCTTCAGGTTGGACGATTCGGCGTAGTACTTGACGTTGATGACGTCGGTCTTCGCCGGGCCGAGAAGGCCCTGGTAGTCCTTGTTCGCCTTGTACCCGATCAGGTTGTTGAAGTCGTAGCTGGTGATCGTGTACTGGCCGGCGAAGGCCTTCGCCTTGACGATGTCCTGGTCGGGTGTGACCGCGGTCGCCGAGAAGGACTCTTCGTCGACGATCGGGCCGGCCGGGCTGGACAGGATCTGCGGGAAGATCTGGTCGTTGGCTGCCTTGAGGTGGAAGACGACGGTGGTGTCGTCCTTGGCATCCGTGCTGGCGAGGTTGTAGAGCAGCGAGGACGGTCCGTTGTCCGCGGCGATCTTGAGCTGGCGGTCGAAGCTGAACTTGACGTCGGACGCCGTGAGGTCGTGGCCGTTGGCGAACTTCAGGCCCGGCTTCAGGGTGACGGTGTACTCGGTCGGCGCGGTGAACTCGGCCTTCGTCGCGATGTCGGGCTGCACGTCGGGGCTGCCGTACGGCGTGTTCATCAGGAACGGGAAGACCTGGTTCTGAACGGCGAACGAGCCGTTGTCGTAGGAACCGGCCGGGTCGAGGGTGGTGACCTTGTCGGTGGTCCCGATGGTGAGGGGGCCGCCGGTCTTGGTGGTGCTGCCGCCGGTCGTGCCGCCGGCGGAGCAGCCGGCAAGGACGAGTGCTGCGGCAGCGAAGGTCGCTGCAGCGGCGAGTGCGCGCTTGCGGTTAGTGGATGCGGACGTCATATCCGTATACCTCTTCCTGTAGGTGTTTCCTGTAGGTGTTCCATCCACGGATGCGCAGGGTAGCGGCAGCCGTGCATTGCTGTATGCATAGAACTAGCACAGAATGAATGGCTCGCCGTAGCTGGAGCGTGCATCTTTCGCGCATCTTTACCGAGCCGCAACCTTGCCGCGGATCACTCCTCACGGAGATTGCGCCGTTCGGCCTCGACTCGCACGAGTTCGCGCTGGAGGATCGTGTACACGTCGCGGTTGGCCGGGTCGGTGCGTTGCAGCCGGCCGAGCAGTTCGGCCTTCTGCCGCAGCAGATCCCGATCGACTAGCGCCACGGTGATGTCGCGGACGTACCGGGTGACTTCGCGCTCCGTGCGCTCGGGCAGCGGGGCCATCGCGAGCTGCTTCACCAGGTTGGCGAGCGGCTCCGGCACCTCGGCGACAATACGGTCGAGCCAATCCGTCTCCAGTGCATGCGGCAGGCTGGCCTGAATCGCGTCGCGGACGACCGAGAGCGACGGATGCGCGAAGCTCGTCTGCACGGCACGCGCGATGAGCTCCGGGCCGATCAGGACCGGGCACTGAAGCATCGCCATCAGGCCGTCCCGTTCCAGCCGGGTGACCGGGTCGGACGGCAGCTCGACGAGCGAGTAGGGTTGCTCAACCGGCGGGGCGTCGACGGCGGCATCCGGCCGCTTCGCCCCGGCGTCGGTGGTGCGCGAGCGCCCCACGGCGGCCGTCACGGCCTTGCCGACCTCCCCGAGGTCGATGCCCAGCATCCGGGACAACTCGCGCGTGTAGCCGGGCCTCAGGGACGGGTCCCGGATGTCGCTGACGACCGGGGCCGCCGCGCGGAGCGCCGCGACCCGCCCCTCGACCGTGTCGAGGTTGTACTGGCCGAGGATCTGGCGAATCATGAACTCGAACATGGGTTTCTTCGAGTCGATCAGGCGCCGCACGGCGTCATCGCCGCGGTGCAGTCGCAGGTCGCAGGGGTCGAGGCCCTCCGGCGCGACGGCGACGAACGTCTGCGCGGAGAAACGCTGCTCCTCGGTGAACGCGCGCATGGCGGCCTTCTGGCCGGCGGCATCCGGGTCGAACGTGAAGACGACCTCGCCGACGCCGCTGTCGTCGCCGAGGACGCGGCGGAGCACCTTGATGTGGTCGACGCCGAAGGATGTCCCGCAGGTGGCGACGGCGGTCGTGACCCCGGCGAGGTGGCAGGCCATCACG